>NZ_PIQX01000004.1 GCF_003049085.1 Campylobacter concisus | reverse complement strand
CTTGCTATTCCTCCGTTTACGCTTTTAACTACTCCGGCTTCTTTAGCCATCATGTTCTCCTTATTGTTTATATTATTTGAAATTTTGAATGAATTATATAAATTTTAGAAGAGCTTGTCTATTGTACCATGTGAAATATTTGTGTGACTATCTTTTATCGTAGCTCTAAAATTTAGCCTTTGCTTTTAAAATTCTTAGCATTAGTTTTAGTAGAGATTGATTTTATTTAAAAATTTAAAGACCTACTAAAATAGAAAGTAAGTCTTTAAATATGATCTTATAAAGCCTTTATATCTCCACCAATAACTCTTAACCCTCTACTATCAAATATCGCCTTTACGCCAGCTACTTCTATCACGACACTTGATCCCTCTATCGTTACTTTTGTGCTACCTACTTGATGGATTATCTTATCTTTGGCATTTACCTCATAAGTCGTCTCTATATTGCTAAATTTTGAATCAGCAATCTCAGTGTGCTGGGCAGCTGTTTTTGTTGTGAAATTTGACTTAGCATTTATATCAATGTAGCTATTTGCCTGAAGCACAATATGCTCGTTACTAAATTCATTTATGCCTTTTTGTGAATTTAGCTTATAGCCACCATCTATATTTTGCTCTTTTGTGCCTTTTACCTCTCTCATCTCATCATTATGTATGGTCGTATTAAGATTTGATTTTACTTCTACAAATTTATCATGTCCTACAAATTCATGACTATCTTGACCTACTCTTGTATTGTTATCAACAGCTACGTTTAGCGTATTTGAGACGCCCACTACTGTATCTTTTGAAAGCCCGACTGTTGTTAGATATTCAGCTCCCACATTTACATTTTTTGCTAGATCTATCGTCTGAATGTGAGCTTTTTTTACTCGTTCGGTGTAACTTCCATGCACTTGTGAGCTTTTGTCATTTAGTATTGTTTGAGAAAAGTCGTTATTTACAAGCTCGTCATAGTCCTTTTCTGCTTTTACATAAATTTGCTCTTTATTTTTTAAATTTGATAAAGTGATCTCGTTTATACCGGTCTCATTTGCACCAATTGTTTTTGAGCTAAGAGATGTTTGGTGATAGTTGCTATCTACATTTACAAGTGGCGTATTTGAGGCATTATATAGGCTACCACTTACTACTGGGTTGTCTATATCGTTTTGTAAAAACGAGATGATAACCTCATCGCCGATCCTTGGTATGGCAAAAAATCCTGAGCTATTGCTAGCAATAGGCGTTATCACTCTTAGATAAGCACTCTTGTGATAGCTTGCGTTGATAGCGTCGTCTTTATCAATTATCTCTTGTGTACTAAAAGCATTTAACCTCACCTTTACCCTACCATAGCTATCAGTATGGATCGTGTTATTTTGGCTGTTTAGTCCATCTTGACCGACTACAAGACCCAACGTGATATCTGGTGCTTTTGGCTTTTGCTTGTAGCTTGGGACAAATTTCACACTACTTGGAATGATGCTTATCTCGTTTGTGTATGAGCTTATAAATTTTTTATCTTTAAATGGGACATTATCGCCTAAATTTAAAGTATTTTCTAAAACGCTCTCATCAATATAAGTATGCTTTAAAGCTATTATTTTAAACTCATATTCACCCTTACTAGCGTCAATGGCTACCGAGATATTATCATTTAAATTTAGTGCAAATACATTTGAACTAGCGGTAAATTCTTTTAAAAGCATATCGCTTCTTAGTTTTTTAAGATAGGTGCTAACTTCAAGCAAGCTAGTATCACTAAATGAATACTCGTCCAAATTTATATGCTTGTCATAGATATTTACCTGCTCGTCAAATATCTTTTCATTTTTACTCTCTAGCATATTTGGATAAGCTGTATTTTGAAAAGAGTGCGTAAAGCTATTTGCCTTTAGCGTCTCGCTCTTTGTTATTTTATTTATATGCTCGGTTGCTAGATTATTATTCAAATTTACATTAAAACTTACTTTTCTAGCTTCCTTGCCACTGCTTGTATCGCTTGAAGTAAAATTTTCATTTTGATTGCTATAAGCTAGTATAAATGTATCATGAAAATAAATTTTTTCATTATCTTCATAAAAATATATACCGCTATCATGGCAAAGCCTTGTTATAAAGGCTAGGTCGCTCTCATTGTACTGGGCTATGAATTCTCTTTTGTTGTAGTTATTTTTGATATTTGAGAAGTCTAGCTCTTTGGTTAGTCTTTGTTTATTAAAAGCCAAAATATCTTTTACTACTTCTAAAATGCTCTGGTCTGTATAAATTCTATTTGCTCTATTTATGCTTAGTCTATATAGCGGTGAAGTTAGCTTAAATTTAAAGAAGTATTTTTTATCTATATTTGTACTAGTCTCATCGTCTACGCCAAGATACTCTACATCGCTTACTATTCCACTAAAGTGCATATCGTTTGAGCTACCATCTGGGATGATGTTTTTATTTGTTGAAGAAGGCCTTTTTATGCTTAGCTTTATACTTTTATCAAGATATTTATATATGCTTGAGTAGCTTTTATCGTTATTGTAGATGGTGTCTAAATTTTCATAAAGTGGGTTTTTTACCAAATTTATATAAGCAAAGCACTCTATGCTAAATATACTTTCTAAATTTTCATAAATATCTGCACGCGTAACGATAAATTTATCGTTGGACTCGTTTGCTATCTGAAGAGTTGAGAAAGTATCGTTAGATACGCCGTAGTCCACAAAGCCGTCTGTTGCCACTGAATTGCTAGATGCCAGCATGACAGGCTTAGTCAGTGATGATGTTGGTGATGTTAAATTTTTGTCCATTTGTTACTCTTTTAATCTTTTTTCGTTTTCTTCTTCTTGTAATCTTTTTTCGAATTCTTTAATATCAGCATCATTTAATTTAATCGTAGGCTTTGACTCTTCCAGTATGCCAAGCCTTTTTGCCTCTTTATATTTTCTGAATTTAATTTCTGTTTGATCGTCTATGCCTCTTTTTACTCCTTCTCCAGTAGCATCAAAAATTTTGCCCATTAGCGGAGGTTTAGGATAAACTCTTATAAAAGCATCTACATTGTCTTTTGCATTTTGTGAGGTAGTTTTTTCTTTAAAGTCTTTTAAATCAGTATTATCATTTTTTACTTCGAGTTTCTTCTTACTTATATTAAATAAATCCATTACTTATTCCTACCTTCTACTAGCTCATCAAATTCTTTTTCGTCATTTACAATTTTTAAAATAGATTTTAAAACGGCATAATCTTTTGGGTCTTGCCCATGATCTAATAGTTTTTTAATCAGTTTAAATTTCTCTTCTTTAAATTCCTTATATTTTGATGTTTTTATAAATTTAAGCAATTCTTTACTGGCTCTTTTATTCTCTATTGGAACTCCATTGCTATTAAAAAAAAACGAAAAGTCAAGCCCTATTGATGTAGATAGCCAGCCATTTGGAGTAGCACCCTTGTCTAAAAGCATGTCAATAGTTCTAGTCTTGTTTGCATCGTAAGCAAATTCTAATAAATTCGATCTAGCCATTAAATTATTTAATTTTACGCTAGCATTAGCATCACAACCCAGTTTGTCTATATAATATTCTATGTATTTAGCGGTATTTTCATCAGTTATTTTTTTATCAAAAATAACCCCAAACATATCCGTGCAATTTGCTTCGTGTGAATACAAAGATGTTATGAGAAATATGATTATTGCCAATTGCTTCATTGCGCTAATTCCTTTTGGGTTCTATTCTTTAATAAATTATCTAAATCTTTTTCATCATTTATAATTTTCAAAATAACCTTTAAAACCTCATAGTCTTTTGGGTCTTGTCCGTGCACTAAAAGCTTTTTAATTAGCCTAAATTTATCGTCTTTAAATTCTTTATATTTTGGTGTTTTTATAAATTCCAATAGCTCAGGGCTAGCTTTTTTATTGTCTATACCGACACCATTTTCCCTAAAGAAAAATGCAAAGCTCATGCCTATGGACGTTGCTAAACTAGCATTAGCTGATGCTCCTTTTAACAAAAGAGTATCAAAAGTTTTTGTTTTATTTGCATCGTAAGCAAATTCCAATAAATTCGCTCTAATCGTTAAATTATTTAATTTTACGCTAGCATTAGCATCGCACCCGAGATCATCTATATAGTATTTTATATACTTAGCCGTTTCAGTGTCACTTAAATTTTTATTAAAAATGAGTCCAAACATATCCGTGCAATTTGCTTCATGTGAATATAAAGATGTTATGAGAAATATGATCATAGCTAGGTGTTTCATATCGCATTTCACATATCATGTTAATTTAAAAGATAAAGATAAAAATGGCTCATCTGTGTCCTTCTAGCTAGAAGATGATTTTATTAACCCTAGGGGTAAACCCTAGGTTGGTTTTAAGCTTTTTTAGTAGCTTCTCTCCAGTCATCGCTTCCGCTAGTGCCTGCAGCTACGTGTTCCCAAACTATCTTTCTATAGTTCATTGAAACTTTGAAAAGCTCTGTTTTGTCGCTGTTTAGCTTGTCTTGAGCATTTGGACTTACTAGAGTAATATCTGTTATAGTTGCATCTTCTAGTTTTGTGGTAAAGAAATGCTCCGCACCGCCGCTAGTTGATGTTCTATACCAATAGATCTCAACTTCAGGAAGCCTCTCGCCTTGAGTCAATGCGTTGTAAAGAAGAGGAACTGCTTTGTTTAAAGATGTGGTAAAACTAAAAGGTTTATGCACTCTTTGGCCTGACGGCTGACCACTTTGTGGATCTGTTGGAACTGTTACAATGTGAGAAACCTCTTGTGCCATGATCTCATCTTCATGGCCTGACTGATAGCGATTACCTATACTAGCTTCTGTTGAAGCACCACTTGAAATAAGTCCTTGTGTAGAACCTTTCACTTTAATATACACTGGTTGTGACATATTTACTCCTATTAAAAAGTTTGGATTATTCTATCTTTTATTTACTTTCTGTTTTATTAAAAACATTACTTTTTTAACATATAGCTTTGAAGAGCTTTATGCAATAGATAATTAAACGCTTCCTTATCTTCCTTAGTACTTTTTAGTACGGCTCCTGAAAGATATTTAAAAAATGAATTATTCTCGACTATATCATACATTTGGCTATATAGCTCTTTGCATATAAGCTTAACCAAAACAGTATTTATTAGTTCTGTCGAGTCACTAAGAGGAAGAGTTTTCATAATTGTTTCCATGTCTTTTGTATTTAAAGTCCTAGTCTGCTCACTTATAGGGCTCATATTTGGTTGCAATTTTATACTCTCAACTATCTTTGTCAAAAGCTCATCCATGCTTTTTGCAGTTAGCATATTTTGATTATTTGCATTTTCTTCTTCATCAAAATTTTGAGCTATCTCATTTAAATTTAAAACTGCATCGTGCGCATTTTCATTTAAAGTGATATCTTTTTTATCATTTATTAATGAGTTTATCTTTGGCTCTTCTTTAAAATCAACATTTGAAATTTTACCAACTGGCTCAAAACGTTTATCATCGAGTTTGTCAAAATTTTTCGTATTTTCTATTATTTTATGGGCTTTCCCTATATATTCATCAATCCTAGAAGGGTCTATAAATATAAATTTTAACTCCCCTATTCTAAAGACATCGCCCAAATTTATAACGCTCTCATAGTCATCTGGAAGCTTTGAATATGAATCACTATAAAAAATTTCACAATCTTTATAGCCACAAATTGTGAAAACTCCCTCTTCAAATCCAATATGAGCGTGTTTTGGTGCGATTGAATCGCTCATATCATTACAAGAAAATTTTGTAGTATCTAGTGAGCCTATATCACCGCCATTTTCATCAAAAATGATAAATTGAGCTGAAAAGCTTGACGCTTTATCGTAATTTTGTATAACTGCTGCTATTTGTTGCATATTTTATCCTTAATAAAGCATCTTCTTTGGTAAATTTATCGTTGGTATGATATCCATAAGCTCTAAAAGCTCTCCTCCATTTGGTGTTACTTCAAAGCCAAAATACGAATCTCTTCTACCATCAAAATTAAGCGTACTAACACCAACACTACTAAAATTTGAAGCTTTCAATATCTTATACCAGCCCCACTCTCCATCAAAACTTAGCTCTTTTCTCTCACTTCCAGTGCTTGAAACTGCATTGAATTTAAACTGTGTTGATATATCAAAATTTTTACTTGAAACTATCAAATTTGAGGCGATTGTATGATCATAAGTCAAAGAGTTATTAGAATAACTAATATTTATATGACTGAAATTTGCCGATAAGTCGACAGCTTTTAAATTATAATTTAATTTTAGCTCATCATTTGAATCAAGCATTAAATTTGAAATTCTGTCTATATAGGCAATATTTTTAAGGAAATCCCTACTAAATCTTAGCTCTTTTGCATATTTTGGTCTTATTTTATAACCATCGGCAGTTTTACTTAAGATTTGTTTTAGATATCTATCATAAAAGCTATTCCAAGTTCCGTTTTTGCCAAAGAATCTTTTAAATTCTTCTATACTGACAGCCTTTGGAGATTGTTCGTTAAATGGATAAAATGGCTTGATAAGACTTTCAAAATCATCAAAAACATCATCTCTATATGCTGTTGATAAAAGTGCTGAAGCGCCATTTTCTACTTGTTTCCATGCAAGTGTCGATAACTTTTGATAATATTCATTTAACTCATCTGGAAGCTTCTTAGCATCATTATTTAAGACAACAAATGGGTCGTTTTCATTTTTTATGCCATTTATTGCATAAACTATTTTATCATCGTTGCTTTGAAGCATTTCGAAGTTATAGTCACTAACTTTTTTATAAACGCTTGTTACATCATTGCTTATAATATCTAGCAAGTCATTAGAATTTAACGTATGATAATTAGTAAATTTAGCACTAAAATCACTGAAAACACGTTTTATCTCACTTGAAGCAAATCCTAGAGAATAGATATATTTTAGTAAATTCTCATCATTTAAATTTGTATTTTGATTAGTTAATTTTATTAAAGAATTTAAAGGATTTTCTCTCTTTGACAAGATGTCGAGCTCTTCTATGACCTCTTTTTTTGTGGTAAATTCATTTGGTTCTATTTCTCTTAAAATTTGACTCCATTTATCGGCATAATTTTGCAAATAAAGCTCTATTACGGCAATACTTAACTCTTTCTTATCATTTGAGCTAATATCTTTTAAAGAAGAATTTGTCTCCATTAGCCAAGATTCTATTACAGCTGTTTGATCTATGTTTGAGCTAAGCTTTGATAAGAAATCTCTTAAATTTTCTTTTGTATAAATTTTATTAAATGGCTTAAATGCTTCTTTCTCTTGGACTACTGTGTATAAATTTTCAATATCTTTTTTAATATCATAAAAAGATTTATCGTCTTTAAATGATATGAACTCAAGTATATAGTAGAGTCTTTGTGCTCTTTGAACAGGTGATAGTCTCGTATTTGCTATACTTTGAGCAACTGTGTCCGCAGTTATGTTTAAATTTTCTGCCTTTAAAATAGCCTCAATATGAGCTAAGAATTCATCTTTTGCAACGCCATATTTTTCAAATTTATCCCAGTTTGTGCTAATCCAAATTTTAAATAAATCCACATTTGTGTAGTCTTTGTCAAAGAGTGAATCATACATATAAAATGCTTTTATTAGCTTATCTGGATCGCTTTCATTTTTTAGTATATTTTCCATTTCAGTTAAAACTGTATTTTTGAAAAAATCAGCATTTAAATCATAGTAAAGCGCTTTAACTGGAGTAAAGCCTTTATACGAAGTATCTAGTGTTATATACTCAAATTTAGTATCACCGCTGAAGATTCTTGGATAGTCATTTAGACTTTGTTTTAGTAAATTTAGAAGCTCAATCTTTTGTGTCGGAGAGAGATCCTTGTATTTTTTACCATCAAGGTATGAAGAAATTTTATTTGCATTATTTATAGCATTTTGCTCTTTTATATTTTTAGTATCTAAAATAAAACTAGAACCCAAATATACTCCAGCACAAAGTATGGCTACTAAAACAAAATTTGCAAATTTTGTAAATCTATTTTGAGCACCAAATTTATTTAAGTTAGCTTTAAAAGCTATCTCTTTTAAAAATGATTTTACAAAATAGCTTTGTTTACTATAGTTATTTACCGCTCTTAAAAGTGGTTTTTTGATGTTATATCTATCGCAAATAGTGTTTGTAAGGTAGTTTATAGGTATATTTTCTTGATAAGCACTGACGAAATAAATTCCATTTATGGTTGAGCTATTTTTAAGTGCATTTTGAGAGCTTAGCTTTGTTACAAAATCTTTCACTAAAGCAAAAAAATTATCAAGTTGTTTTAAAAATAGATATGAACGTTTTTTATCTTCCAATAAATGCGAAATCGAGTTCTTACTCATGAGATGTTTAAATAGTGACTCGCTTAGGTTTTTTAGTTCAGTTTCTAGTGATTGTTTTGAGAAATTTGGATCTAAGTTTATTCCTAGAGCTTTATTTGCCACATCTTCATTGAAAAGCCTAAAATAATCTCCCATGCCATCTATTAAGTCAAGTTTGCTAAAAACAATATAAATAGGGAATTTAATATTTAGATGTTTCTCACAATCATTAACCCTTTTTATCATATATCTAATTAATTCATCAAAATATTCTTGCGTGCCTTCAAGGAATTTTTTAGTATCTATGATTAAAACCGCACCACTTAATCTAGCGTTAAAATCATTTCGTTTTAAAAAGTGTAAAAATTCACTCCAGATACTTTTTTTAAGCAAGTAATCCCTATTTTTATCTACATCATCTTCAGGAAGCTCTTCAGTAGCTGTTGGCTGATACAAGCTCTCTTGTGCAAAATGTATACCCTCAGTATCTAAAAGTGCACCAAATTTTGATATGTAAAGATTAAAGTTTGTTGTACTTTTGTGTATTTTTTTATAAGTATCTAAACTATCAGATAGTGGAAATTCGATATTTGAGTAGTTTATAAATGCGCTCTTTCCAGCACCTTCATTACCCATTATCATTATTAAAGGTAATTTTTTAAAATTTATATCTTTTTTCCATGTTGTTTTGGCATCTTTCAAAGAAAGTATAAAATTTCTTTTTGCCTTACCAAAACTATCCATAGACTCTTTTTTTATCTCTTTTAGCTTATTGTTTTTTTCATCTTTTTGAGATGCTAAATAGTGCATTAGTGGCTTGATTAAAACAAAAAATAAAATAACTGCCCAAAATGCAATTAATATAGTGACTCTTGAACTTATACTAGCAAAGCTATATACATCGTTAAAAGCTATAAGTGGAGCGTAAAGCCAAAATAAGACGCTTAGTGCAATAGAAGCTACCAAAATTGTACTGTGTTTGAATCTAAAAAAGACAAAAAATCTTCTTAGGTAATCGATAAATGCCATTTATGCACATCCTTTTACAAATAAATATATTTCTTTAATGTAATAATAACAAATATTTTAGATTTTATATCTAAAAATTTAAGAGCAAAGCCTAAATTTTATAAAATTTGACATATTTTTATTACTTTTAAGCCTTGCACCAAGGCCTATTTTACTATAACTTTCATCTATCCCAAGCTTTAATTGCATCTTTGGAGAATAGTTTATTTTTATGTATAAATCGGCAACAAATTCATTGTTCGTAAAAAAGATAAGAGTATCTTGAAGCTCTTTAAACTTTCTTCTTTTTGGGAAAAAATCAATAGCTTCTTCATAATCTATGCCATTTATATAAACTGCTATCTTAGTTTGTTTCTCAAAAAGCTTTTTACCAAGTATAAAATTTCTGCCCAAAGCCCTATTTTTGATGCCAAGCGAATTTAAATTTGAAGGTGCTATGAAAATTTGATTTGGTAGATTTTCTAGCAAAAATAGTTTATTTTTTAAATTAAAATGACGCTGCAAGGCAAACTCAATCTCTCTTTTAGGTCTTCTTTGACTAATAATAAGCGGAGAAAATGGTAAGAATTTTTTTGCTAATTTTTTATTGCTTATGTTTAATATATCTAATAAAATCTTTGAAATTTTATCATTAAGCTCTTTTTCAAAGGATCTTGCATAATTTTTTAGACTAATGCTATCAAAGAAAAGCCAAAGCAAGTAATTATCAAAAAAGTCAAAAAATTTCTCGAAATTATTATCGTTACTCTTTGAGATCTTTTCTAAAATATAGCTTGTAAGATGCGAGCCACTTCCCAAAAGACCCATAAAATTTACGACGATTTTTACTGCATCCTCTTTATTTAAGCTCTCAAGCTCATTAATCGGATAAGCAAAACTTGGACTATTTTTTAAAAAAATATCTCTTCTATCGTGGTGCTTTAGGCAGTTCTTTACTAATTTAAAAAAAGAAGCTTGATTTAGTTCTTTGTTCATATTAATTTTTTTGTACCACCTAAAAAGTCATAATTAAGCAAAATTTTACTCTTTATACACTTTATTTTAAGCTCGCAAAATGAATTGATTGAGGCAAATTTTGATAAAAATTTAGCCAAATTTATACCTAAAACATAGACATTTCCGATACTCTCAAATTCACTTTCATCTATATAGAATATGCAGAGCAACCCTCTTTTTGCAAAGCCTTGATCAACTCTATAAATTTGCTTTGTTTTTATATCATAAAGCGAGTTGGCAAATTTTTTAAAAAACTCATCATCTGGTGCGCTAAATGTATTAAGAAGTGCTAAAAAAGAGCCCTTCTCTAGTATACTTTGATAGCTAAAAGATAAGATACTAACTAGTTTCCAAAGAAGATTTCCATCTATTTTTACTCGCTTTACACTAGTTGGAATAGTTAAATTTTTAGTTGTTACACCTTGGTGGGATAACACTCTATCTATCTCACCAAGCTTTAGATTGCAAGGTAAATCACCATTGCAGCAAAACGCATCTATGCTGATGGTTTGATCTTTAGAGTCACTTTTAAAAAAAGAAATTTCTTTATAAGAGTTTAGTTTTATATCTGTTTTATTGCTGACAAAATAATAATCTTTTGCTCGCTCATCATTTAAAAATTCGAATCTCTCAAAACTTTTATAGTTTTTTAATATCCTTTTTTCATTATTACTGCTGTGGGCGACCACCTTACTGATTGAAACGATTTCATAAGCATCGATATTTGAGCGATCTAGAAAAATTCTATATTCGCTTCGCCTATTGTTATTCAAAATAGGCTCGGCACTCATTGCAAATAAATTTATTGCAGGCGTAGCAAAAAGAGAAAAATACTCTAGCCTTGGCACATATCCACTTGGCATATCTTTTGAAAATATAAATTTAATATTAAAGCTTTTTGCGGAAAAATTTTTAAGAAAGCCAAGTCCATTTAATCGCATAAAATTTAACTTTGAAGGAAAAAATGATAGCTCTTTTAAAAGCTCAAATGCTTCAAATCCAAACTCATCACTCTTTATCAAACGCTCATCAAACTCATCTAAACTAAGTTTATCAGGGCTTAACTTTATCTCTTGATCGCTATCTTCAAAACTTATTGTAATAAATTTCAAGTAATTTTTTAGCCACATTAGGAGCGTAGAAGAGAAGTAAACATTATTTCCAAGATATAAATTTAAAAAATCTATATCAAGTTCTTTTGTGCTAAGCTCGTCCTTTGTAACGCTTATATTTAAATTTAGAAGATAATCACTCTTGTTGTTTGACATAAAAGCTTTTGTTATCTTTAAGGGAAGTAAATTTATGTCAAAGATCGTTTGAAATTTGCACGTTATGCCATTGATCTGCTTTGACTCGACTATACTTCCTTTTGGTATAAATTCTCTCACCCCAGAGAAGTCATCTCTTAAGGTAAATTCTTGCATACAAGCTGATGGAAAAGGATTTGTATAGCTTGGCATTAAGATATTTACTAAAGACTCAGCGATTAGTGGGATATTTTCATCTAGTTCTTGCCTAATCCTAGATGTCAAAATAGCCATATTTTCTATTATACTCTCGACATCAGGATCTTTGCTTTTAGTATCTAAAAAGGGTGCTACTTTTGGAAAATTTTTAATAAAAAGAGCTCTTGTTTCATCAAGATACGCCATCTCTTTTTGAAAATAAGCTAGATTATTTTCATTATAGTCCATTATAAAATCTCACAATATCTATTGTTTTTAAAGATAACCTTTAGCAAATATTCTTTGAAATTATCGTTTTTATGCTTGTAGTTTATATTAAAGATGATACGCCAAGGCTTTAGTGAGTCATCATATCCGATAGATGTTACTTCTATTCTATTCTCATTTGAGCTGATTAATTCATATATTGCCATACCAAGTTTATGACCAAGCTCGTTTATCTCAACACCCATCGACCAAAGATCAATAATACTATCATTTAATCGGCCGTAGTTACCAAGTCTAGAGTTTAAGATAGTATCAATGTGATCTTTTATGTCGCTGTCTAGATCTTTAAAATATGGACGTAGCTTTGATTCGTCACTAAATTCATACAAAATTTTATCTATCAGCGACATAGCAAGCTTACTCTTTGTCTAGTTTTCCGACCAAAGAAAGCTCGAAATTTGCTCCCATAAATTTAAAGTGAGGTCTAGCTAGAAGCTCTATTTTGTACCAACCAGGCTCGCCAGCTATATCGCTAACGATAACCTTTGCACTTCTAAATGGTCTTCTACTTCTAACATCTGCTGGTGGGTTTTCCTGATCCGAGATGTATTGTCTTAGCCATTCATTTAAGCCACGCTCAACATCACTACGCTCTTTCCATGTACCTATCTCTTCTCTTTGAAGCACTTTTAGATAATGAGCCAAACGAGAGATCAAAAATACATAAGGTAGTTGGGTTCCGAGTCTGAAATTTGTCTCAGCAGCTTTACCTTCTGGAGTATTTGGGAAAATTTTAGGCTTTAAAGCAGAGTTAGCAGAGAAAAATGCAGCGTTATTGCTATCTCTTCTTAAAGTAAGAGCGATAAATCCATTTTCTGAAAGTTCAAATTCTCTTCTATCTGTGATCAAAACTTCGGTTGGAATTTTTGTTTGAACGCTTCCATAATTTTCGTAAGTGTAAGTTGGAAGATCCTTTACAGCACCGCCACCTTTTGGCCCAATGATATTGCCGCACCATCTATAATCAGCAAAACTATCTGTAAGCCTTGTAGCAAACGCATAAGCTCCATTGCCCCAAAGCATATCATCGTGATTATTTACAGTTTCTCTATAATTAAAGCTCTTTATAGGATTATCTTCTGGCACATAAGGAGATCTTGTAAGAAATCTATTTACCATACATCCTGTGTATTTTGCATCTTCATTTTCCCTAAAAGTTCTCCATCTTGTATATTGTGGGCCTTCTAGCATGCTTTTTAGATCTTTTATATTTTCAAGCTCACCAAAGTTGTCAAGTCCAAAAAATTTAGCAGAAAGAGATGTGAGAAGTGGTGAATGGCTCATTGCAGCAATTGATGACATTTTATTTAAAAAAGTCATATCTTGATTTGATTTATCTAGCTCATAATCAGCCACTATCGCACCAACTGGCTCACCACCAAATTGTCCATATTCAGCTGAATAAATTTGTTTATAAAGTGTACTTTGAGTTATATCTAGATTATTTTCAAAATCATCTAAAATTTCTTCTTTTGTGGCGTCTAAAAGATCAATTTTTACATTTTCATTAAAATTTGTTCTCTCAACCAAAAATCTAATTCCACGCCAAGTTGATTCTAGCTCTTGAAAAGATTTATTGTGTAAAATTTCATCCATTTGAGCAGATAAAAGGGTATCAATGTGGGCTATCATCTCATCAAGTGCGAGCTTGTTTATTTTATCTTCAGCATTATTTGTTGTGATTATATTTGAAATAAACTCAGCAACTCCTTGCTTTACAACACTATAACTCTCGTCATCTTTTGAATATTTACTCCTTTGCATTATGCTTTCAATGATAGGAGTTTTAACTTTAGTTTCAGACATTTTTATTCCTTATCTTGTTCGTCTTTAATCTCTAAAAGAAGTTGTTTTCTACTATCTTCATCTTTTATAGCTTCTAAAACCGCCTTTCTAAAATCAGGCATATTGCCCATAGGACCTTTTAGTGCAACTAAAGCTTTTCTAAGTTGTAAAAGTTTTTTTAGTTCAGGGATTTGGTTTATAATATTGTCTGGATTAAAATCATGGATGCTCTCAAAATCAAGGTCAATATTTAAATCTTCATTGTTAGAATTTAGCTTATTTTTTACAGAGAAATTTGTATGAATATCTAAGCTTTTCATAACCTGATCAAAATTTATTTTATTGATAGAAATCACTTCACGATCTTCAAGTGGAGTTTGGTTTTCACCAGTTAAATTTGCAACTACCATAAGCTTTAATGGAAGCTCTACATCAGCCTCTTGGTCATTTGTCTTAGTTTTATAAACTATATTTATGCGTTCTTTTGGTGGGATTAGATTATCTGCCATAGTAACATCCTTTTTTCGTAAATGATTTAAGAATTATATTTAAATAAAATTAAAGGTGATTTAAAAAAACATATTTTATCACACAAATGTTTTTGCCTTTATATATATGTCTGATAAATAATCTTTAAGCTCGGTATTTTCTATAAAATTAACTATTTGTGCATAGGTAGCTTTTGCATTATTATTCATGCCTTGAGCAGTAAAAATTTTTGATAATTCAAGCATAAAATTAAGCTCACTTTGAGCACTTGAAGCATGCTTACTTTTGTCTAGTTCTTTTATTAGATCTTCAAAGCTCATATCTTTTTTACTATCACTGCTAGAAGTAAATTCCAAAGAGTTGCTTTTAATAAAAAATTTATTTATCTCTTCGCTAAAAAAAGATTCTCCACTTTGGAATTTGAGCTTTTTTATATCTGGAAATTTATCAATAAAATTTAAAACCATATCACAAATAAGATCACTTTGCCTTGCAAGTCCAGCACTATTTAAAAACTCGCAAAATATCTTAATGCCTTCTATCCAAAATGGGTTAAGTGCTAAATTTCTTATAAATTTTTCTAAGTTGTCAAGATTGAGTTCGTTACTTTTTTTAAAAAGCATAATCAGATTTTCATCAGGGTAACGTATCTGTGTTATTTGATCGCTACTTGATGGGAGCGCCTTTATTCTGCCCCACATTGCTTCAAAAATTAAAGAATAAGCGTTAAAATTTTTAATATCACTCTTTAAAAGCATTAGTGATAAATTTATAAAATATTCTCTAAATTCTCTATCATTAAATGTACTAATGTCATTGCCGCTAAATGAAACGTTTTGATGGTAAGTTGGCTCAGTTTTAGTAATTACTTTTGGCTCTTTAGCTTTTAAAATTTCTTCTTTTTTTTCTTCTATATAAAGCGTATCAAAATGTGTGCCAAGTTCTTTCGAAAGCTCAGGTACAAGATCATTAAAAGCTTTTGCGTCAGCTTGATCCAAAGCTTTATTATTAGCTTGCGTAAAAAGCTCTATTGTTTGAGCTATTATCTTTTTTTTAGCAGGTAGCTGCTTTTCATTTTTTGCAAGTGAATTTGGCTCTTTTTTCAAAATAGATAGAAAAAAGATAAAAGCTTTTATAAGTGTCTTAAAAGCCTCTTTATCGTTTAAATTTATAGCAGAAATCACTAAGAAATTTAAAAGCTTAGCGTCAAGGCTAAATTCACTTAAAGCTTTTAAAGATGAGCTAAATACATAATCCCACTTTATACTGTCATGCATCAAAGTTTTATACTTTGACATTTCATCAGTTAAACTAATATAAAGCTCATTCTCTAAAAAATCTTCATTAAATTTATTACAAAAATTATCTTGCACTTACTTATTATCCATAAAATTCTCTATCTTATTATTTAGGATGCTATCGTTTCTGATATTGTTTTGATCCATAGAATATGTACTATATAAAAATGCAGCTGCGATCATAGCAATGGCTAGCAAAATGAAATAAAATTTTAAACGCTTTAGCGAAAATACCTCAAGAAAGCTTTTCTTTGTCTGTTTTAAGTAACTCTTTTCAAATACATTTTCATCAGCCTTTATGAGCGGAGAAACAGCCGCAGCTATATTTTCACAAAGATAAGAGATTTTTTCATTGCAATCTTCTTGGGTTTCATATTTTCCTTTATAGCCAAGCACCAAACAAGCATATATAAATTCTAAGAAATCTTTATTTTTGCCAACATTTTCAAACCACTTATCCATAATGCCAAAGAATTTATTTCCACCTAAATTTTCATTAAAAAATCTTGTTGTCAGGGTATTATTGGCCCAAAAGCTGTTCATAAAAATTTCATTTTTTAGCAAGCTCTCATCTATAAAAACACAAAGGCAATACCTAAGTCTAATAATATCGTCTTCCTCGTAAATGCCTAGATTTGATATCTTTGAAGTAGTGCTTAAGATATCGTTTATCAATTTTTCACGTAAATTTGCCATTTCACTTTGTGAAAAATTTTGTAATTTTGAAACCCTATTTGCCAAAAGAAGCAATGGTAATACATGATCTAGTGCAAGATTTGTGCCAAGACCCAAAAGATTTGTTTGACTTAAAACTGAGGTTTCATTTTGATTTTCGTTCATTCTTATCCTTATAATAAAGCCCACATTTTAATGTCAGCATTCGGTAAATTTGCCGTTATATAAACGCTAATCACATTTTGATTTGCAAAGCTTTTAAAAATTTCGTCTTTTTTGTCTATCTTGTAATAGATATAATCGTTTAACTTCGGTAAAGTACTAGGAACAACAGAAATTTGCTCTACGTTTATACCTCTTAGCTGTGAAGAAACTATGCCTTTTATATTTGATTGAGTATGGATTTTGCATTGCTCTTTGAAATTTTTAAGAAGATACTCATTTTTCGTATCGCTGTGAATAGCAAAATAAATTTCTGAGTTTTCAATAATGCTTGGATTATCAAAAATACAGTCATAAAAGCCGTGATTATTTTTAACAATCTGTGCCATTATATATTTTGGAGATAAGATATGTGAGAATAAAAGTCTTAGATTATTTATCAAAGACACAAAAGTTTGAGTTAGGTTATTGTGATCGTAGGCTATAAATTCGCTAAAACTATTATCGTGACTAAGTGCCAACAGATCAGACTGAAAATCAACTAATTTTTCATACAAATACTCTGGGTGAAATTTATCTTTCTTTAACAAATAAGAGAATATTAAATGCCATTTTTTTAGCATATTTAGTGTTAAATACGTTGAAAAATCAAGTCTATTTTTAGCCTGATCAATACCTCCTAACAACCCAAAATAACTCTCTTGATGTTGCTTTGTAGCAAAGCTAAGCTCCTCTATAAAATTTGTTATAAAGGTGTTTTTACTAATGTTAATACAAGTTGGAATAAATTTTTCGTCAAGTATTATTTGCTTATTTAGGTCTATATTTTTTATTTTACAAATTGGTATGCTAAGCTCGTAAGGCATCTTTGAGCCAAATATTCCAAGAGATGATCTTTGGCTCGCTAGGATTATATTTTCTTTATCTTGTGCAAAGGCAGAAGATAGTTCAAAATCATCTTTATCATCTAACTCGTTTAATATATCGTTGCTAGCTTCATCATGCACTCTTGAGCTAATAAGTGCTTGCTTGGCTGTAAATTTTAAATTTGGTAAATTATTTTGCAAGCTAATATCAACCAGACCTGAGCTAATAGGTAGTTTTAGCACTATAATGGCTGAGTTTAGTTCACTTGGGATTATCTCAAGTGGCTCTGGTAATTCATCTTGATCTGGCGCATTGAAAATCGTACCATCTTGAGAGATACAAGAAATTTTAGTTAGCCCTATTTTGCCTTGAAGCAAAAGATCGCTTGAAATTTCTAAATCTAAAACACCGTATAAATTTGAAAAAGAAGAGATGGTTTTTAGGTTTAAATTTCTCTCAAAATATCTTTCTTGTTGCTCGAAATGAACCTTATCAACGTTCATTCCGTTATACCAAACGACTTTTAGCTTTTCAGACATTTTATTTGCTTGCTTGTATTTTAGAGCTACTAGCGTCTAAAACATTTACGCCATTTTTTGTTATTTCAAAAACTATATTTTTTTCTTTTATCTCTTTTGTAGCTTTATAAGCCTTGATATTTGTCTTGCTCTGATCGGCATAAAGTACCAAAATACCGACATACGGAACCTCGTCAGGATATACATTTGTAAAAGCATATCTATTTGTATTTGGCTGAATTTGTGTTTTTATAGAGTCAATCTTGTCATAACCTAGTATTTCACCATTTCTCTCAGCTAGATCGATAATGCTAGCTTCTTTAAATTTAGCCACATCTCTTAATTTATAAGCTATGATAGTTATAGGAACATTATCGCCATGATAGTTTAAATTTGAATTTGGCATATTGCTTATAATAAGATCTTTTGCACATCCTGTAAGAAATAGCATAAATACTAAAAAAGATAGAAATTTAAATATTTTTTTCATGAGTTCCTTTACCTGATTTTAATAATATTATTTTTGCGTAATTATATCTAAAAAATTTAGATGATGCTCATTTTAAAATTAATGTTCTTAAACAAAACTTTTATATCTGTTCTCATTCTTTTTTATCGTCTTTATTATTTTTATTATCTTTGCTACTCATACTATCTACAGCCACCTGTGTTATTCCAGTAAATATACTTGCCCCAACTTCGGCCGCAGTCTTATTCTACTCGCCCACTTTTATGTTTACCCTCTTGTGGCATTGTAACCAATCCACATTATAAATACAAATATAGCCTGTATCAAAGAGACACCGCCTATCGTGACGTCCATTTCTTCCAAATTCTTTTTCGAAAAGTCGCTCTTTTTTATACCGTTTTTAATTATGTAATATATATTAGTCAAAATTATCCCAGCAAAAATAACGTCACCATAGTGTTCTCCAAAGAGAAGTTTTAGGATTATTATAAAGCCAATACATAGTATGCTGCCAAAAAATATAATTAGATATCTCACTGTTTGTTTTTAAAAAAATCTTATATAAATTAGTATTAACCAAATTAAAATAATTACAATAGTATAAAATAATGCTACACTGCCATATTTTATCTCTATATTTTCTAGGTTCTTTTTTGTAAGGTCACTCTTTTTAATATCATTTTTTATTGCAAAAAAACCATAAAAACATACCAAGATAAAGCCCATCGCATCTATATAATAAATTTCTCCAAAAAAGTATTTTAATAGCTTTATAAATAGCAGCGCTACG
The DNA here is from genome assembly GCF_003049085.1 of Campylobacter concisus. Classification (NCBI taxonomy): domain Bacteria; kingdom Pseudomonadati; phylum Campylobacterota; class Epsilonproteobacteria; order Campylobacterales; family Campylobacteraceae; genus Campylobacter; species Campylobacter concisus. Next base: position 249,820 of record NZ_PIQX01000004.1, on the reverse strand, counting down.
ACACATATTGCTATAACGCCGCTGAATACTATCGCAAATTTCTTCATTGTTTATTATCCATATCTGACTGTATTACGCCGCCTACTAGTCCAGTACCTACTTCAAATATAGTCTTATAGTTACCATCTTTGCCTCTTGGTATCTTCTCGCCTATCTTTCCGGCTATATCTGTTGCGCTTCCCACTCCTGCTCCAATTATACCCTTAATAATCACTCTTTCTCCATCTATATCTTTTGAAAGATCAGTTGCTTGAGAATATATTTCACTAGCTGCATTTCCAGCAGCACCTCTTGTTATGGCGCTTAGCATATGACTAGCTCCGCCCGTATATAATCCTACGGCAGTATTTATAACAGCCGATAATGGGTCGTAGTTATTAAAACTATTGTTGTTTTTACTATACTGTGAATATGTATCTATGCCCGCACTCATAATGCCACCTGTTACTATACCCACTGTTTTAGAGCTATCATAAAATTTAATATCTTTTGTCATATCTTTTAGTAAAGTACTAGAGCTACTTTCCAGAGCAGATATCTTTGGCTTACTGACTGTTATAAAATAACCTTTATCGTTAGTAATTTTATAAACCTCTACTGGTTTATTGTTTTTACCTAATTGCTGATATATCACTTTATTCTCTGTTATATCAATACTACGAGCTACATACTCTTTACCGTTATGTCTTAATATACCGTCGCTACCTAATTTTCCTCCTTTTGGGGTATTGGCTAATAGTTTTTCGTTTATCCTTGCTTGCATCTCTACAAATGGAGCTTTTATTGCATTTTTTGAACTAGAGTACAGAGCTGATGATAGCTGTTTTGCAGCACCGACGGCCGGTTTAGTAAACGGTATAAGTATATCGCTTGTATCTCCTAGTCCTATGGTATGCTCCGGGTTCCAATCTTTATCCTCATACTGCTCTTTGGTTGCGGTGTATAAAGGATAACTCGTCATACTCTCTTTATAAACGTCTGTAAAGTACAGATTTCTCTCTTTGGCAGTAGTTGCCAATATATCATACGCCTCATCTATTTTACCCCTATCAAATACCATGCTATACCTAGGCACCTCGACTTCATCGGCGCTTTCTAATGTAGATACAACATGTTCAAAAGCTTCTTTTTGAGATTTATCGACATTCGTTTTAGCTGCAAGAATAAAAATGTTTATTGCCTGGGCATAAGGTACGTTATTTTCTTTACTATATCTATATGCTAATTCCATCGCAAGATCATGTTCATTGCTTGTTAGCATCCTATTAGTCCCTAAATTCTTATCCAGTTTTGCAAATTCTTTATTGTTATTTATCATGCTTGATGTTAAAGCTGTTGTTAAAGGCGTTTTAGAAAAACCTTTATCGTTTAGCCATAGAGCATGAGAGAAATATCTAGTTGCAAAGTCTGAGAAATTTGATGCGTACTTAGTATCATCATCTCTGTTTTGATTTATATCTCTATGATCTTGTATATCCATAGATCTTTGGTTTTCATGGGTTATGGTTTTTACAAGATCTTTCATATCGGTTATGTTTTTGAAATTTATATAGCTAGATCCAGTTTGCAAGCTTGTAAAACCTTTTATTTCTTCGTTATTATATCCTCTTTCATTTTTTGTAAGTAAGGCTGTGCGGTATAGTCTTTCTCAAAGCTTTCTTAAAAGCCTTTAAGAAAATTCTTTACAAAGGCTCTACTATGAAGCTCTTCATCTTTACTGTTAAGCTTACTGAAGCTTAACTATTGGCAGTAGCTGGATATTCCTTGGGGTATTTTAAAGGTGACCTAAAATAAAAGCTAGAAGCAAGAATTTAAAACAAATTTATTTTTATGGTATTAAAAGGGTGATGGCTTTATAATCGCTACATTTTTAAGAGACTGTCCCACTTTAGTAACTAAGTGTTCCACTCTTAAAGGAAATTTTAAAGAAAGGGAAAGAACAAAAGCATCACTGCTAGTGCCTAAAATAGTGCGTTTTGGTGTCACGGGGGAGACTTGAACTCCCGACCTCCGGCTTATGAGGATTTTTTATATGAGCTCCTGAAAGCCTGAAATACGCACTTTAGACGATTTTTACTTAGTAGTTACATAAAACTGTTCCATTTTTGACCGGTTGGCTATTAAATATGGGACAACACTTAAGGGAGCGAAACGGTATATATTACTACCGAGCCACACTTGCTCCAAGCATTAGAAAATTTTTTAACGAAAAGCGAGAAATTTGCTTCTCCACATCCACTAATCTCTTGGAAAAAGCCAGAAAAAGGGCTAAAATTCTAGACAACAATCTTTACTTGATAAAAAGGGCGGTTCACATGAATCTTGGTGATAGCATAATCCAATCTTTTGTAAATTCGTTTATGAAAGTAAAGCTTAGTAAGAGCATCAAAGAGCACTCTCTTCTTAATAAGAAGATGGATGTAGAATTTCTAAATGCGCTCAATGACTACTTTAAACAAAGTTTGATAGATGGCGGTCTGCCTCAAATTTTAATTAAGGATATAAGTAATATCACTAACACTGCTGGCGCTCTTGGTAGCAAGAATAAAGAGAACATAGGGCAAACTCTTTTAGAGAAAAACATACTAACACTTAACTATCTTGTATCAAAGCTTGAGAAGAGCAGTGTGCTCTTTGATGACAAGCGTGAGCACTGTTTCCTTGAAGATGATTCTAGTGATAACTTAGCCAAACATGCCAAACCTAGTTCGTTTGACGCTAAGGACATAGCTTCATTCCAAGAAAATATAAAAGAGCTTGAAGATAGCGGTTGTTTGCCTATTACGGATGGACAGCTTAAGGCTATGGCTCAGAGGATTAGCGAAACGGTTTATGCCATACTAGATCAAAAGTATGGCTCAACTTCAAATTTAAAGCTAGTAAGAACAAAGAATAGCCATAGAAGCATGGAAGATATCATATTGGATCCAAATCCACCAAAAAATATCAAGATAAAATTAGATGACGATAGTAGCTTTAGTATTTTTAATCCTAGCGCCCAAGTAACACAAGAGTATGAGATCAGGCAAGCATTGCAAGTGGCATCTGGCTCTAGCAATCAATTCTCAGCTTTAAATTTAGAAGATCAAAAGAGCTTAAAGGATGCATTCGAGATATTTGAGACAAACACTAAAAGAGCTGACAAGTGGTCGCCAGATACGCAAAGACTAGTTACTGGCGTAAAAAAGCTCTTATTTTTATACTTTAACGAAGATACGCCAGTTTATAGGATCACAAGAGATAACTTGCTTGAATTTAGAGATCTTCTTTATAAAATTCCAACTAAGCTAGCTCAAAAGAGCAGGTATAAAGATAAAAGTTTATCTCAGATACTTAAGCTAGGAGAAAATGACGATAAACTCTCTGAGCCTACTATCCAAAAATATATGATAAGGGTTATTCAGTTTTTTAACTACTGCTTTGATAGCGGCTATATAAGTAAAAGCATAACTGCAAAAATGAATGTCAAGATAGACATAGACCCTAGCGAAAGGGCAGTGCTTCCATACGAAGCATCAGAAGCTAGAAAGATCTTTGAGATAGTAACTAGTATCAAACAAAGTGGTAAATCACCAAGTTCAAGGATAGAGGCTAGTGAGCTCTACTACGTCACAATGATAGCTGCTTATAGTGGCATGAGGATAAAAGAGATCACACAGCTTCATAAGGAAGATATAACCTTAAAAGATGGAATTTACTGCTTTAACATAAACACAAATGATGGTAAAACCACCAAGACCAAAAACAGCATTAGGTTTGTGCCTATTCATAGTAAGCTCATAGATCTAGGTCTGCTAGAATATGTTAATAGCAAGAAAAGCGGAAATATATTTAAGGTAAGCAATAAGGACTTCTCTGAAATTTTTAGAAGCCAGATCCAAAGAAAGTTTATAGACAAAGACTCTAAAAAGACCTTCTACTCTTTTAGGCACTACTTTATAGACTATCTAGTGCAACGCGAGGTAGAAGCTAACCTTATAGCCCAGATAGTAGGACATGAAAAGCAGTATAAAATTTTACTAAACACTTATGCCAAGCCTATTAATGCAAACACACTAAAGGCTAAAGTAGAGATGGTATCGTATGATAATGAGTAGGGATAAATTTCAAAGCATAAACTTTTAAGACTATCTTTATATCTTATTTAGTATTATTTTAGGTATTAAATAAAGGATAAAAATGCAAACTATACAAGCAAATTTTACAGCTAGCATAAGTGAGCTAAAAAAGTCTCCAGCTCAAATTTTAAAACAAGCTGGAGATAATGTCGTAGCTATACTAAACCACAATGTCCCTAGCGCATATCTAGTACCAAGTGCTGTCTATGAAAAAATGGCAGAGATAATAGAAGAGTATCATCTAAGTAAAGCAGTAGATGCTGCTCTAGCAAGTGGTGAAAAACCAGTAAAAGTAAGCTTAGATGAGCTATGAGTTAGAGTTCTTACCAGGCGCTTTAAAAGAGTGGCAAAAGCTAGACAATAGCATAAAAGTGCAGTTTAAAAAGAAGCTAAGTGAGCGTCTAGAAAACCCAAAGGTTGCCAAGGACAAGCTACGAGGCTACGAAGATGTCTATAAGATCAAGTTAAGAGATGTCGGCTACCGCTTGGCATATCAGGTAAAAGATAGTGAGATAGTAGTGTTAGTGCTAGTTGTCGGCAAAAGAGAGAACAACGAAGTATACGAGATGCTAAAGGATAAATTTAACTAAGCATAAAGCTAGACTTTAGTTATCTGTGATTTGCTAGTAACTAATTTTATGTTATTAGCTTGTCCTATCTAAAGTGCTCTTTTATGATGAGCATAACCCCTATATTTTTATTATTTTATTTTCTTAATTTCATACTAGACTAAATTTTTAAGAGAAAATCCAGAAGCTACAAAAATTATATTATATATTTCATAGTATTTTTAAAAAACACGCATTTTAGCGGCCTGAAGCCTACCGAATTCCTTGTTTTAGGCTGTGAAATTTTATAAAATAACCTTAAAAGATATTTAAAGAGCAAGTCTGACAAAAATTTTTATGGCATAGGATTTTTTGAGTGGCTTCTTCTTAGATTGGGAGTAAATTTACGTGAGTTCTGAAAAGATAAAAAAACGCAAGGTAACCAAAGTCATAACTAAAAGACTTAGGCTAAGTAATGCAGAATGGTTGGTGATTAATAATAAATTACAAGAAAGTGGCCTAACTTTCTCAAAATTTGCCCTAAGAGCTATGTTGTCTAAGCAGATTTATGCACCAATTATAAGGGAACTTCTAATTGAGCTATCTAGACAAGGACAAAACATAAACCAAATAGCCACCAAATTAAATAGTGGGCAAAGCCTAGATAGAGTTGGTATTGAGATCATAGCCGACGATAATAAGATCTTACATAAAATTTATGAAATATTGGGTAAAAAATATGTTTCTTGATTCGCCTTGTATCAATACAAATAAAGGCACTAGTGATGCTAGTTAAATTTCTTCGTACTTATACTGGTGGTGGCCTTGGGAGCATAAATTATCTTTTAAATGAGAGAAAAGCTGCTGGAACAGCAAGAGTTATAAAAGGTGATGAAAATTTAACTAGAGCTATTATAAAAGGCATCACCTATAAACAAAAGACCTGTTTTGGTGTTTTATCATTTGAAGAGAGGTATAACTTTTTAACTGAAGAGCAAAAACTAAAAATCATTAAGGATTTTGAACGTGCTCTTTTGGGTGAGTATATGCTTGAACGTACAAATGTATTATGGGTAGAGCATTCGGATAAGGATGGGCGGCTTGAGTAAATTTCCTGGTTCCCAAGATCGATCTTAAAACAGGAAAATCATTTAATCCATATTTTGCCAAATATGATCAAACTAGAATCGATTTAATCAAAAAGATCATTAACGATGAGTATGGACTATAAAGCCCAGATGATCCAGCAAAAGAGCAAACTATATTGTCTAGCAAGAAAAACATCAAGCATTATAAAAATTTAGAAGATCTCGACCAAAAACTGCACGATCTGGTTAAGCAAGGCTCTATTAAAAATAGAAATCACATGATTGAACTTCTTACACAAAGTGGTATCGAAATAACCAGAATCAATAAAAAAGGTATAACAATCATACTGCCTACTAAAAAACAAAAAATCGTCTAAGAGGAGGAATATACGATGCAGACTTCACAGGTAATCAAAAACTTAGAGAGCTCAGCGAAAGCTCAAGCAGAAGGATTAGAGAATTCCATGATAAAACACACAAGCAGAGTGTAGAGAAAATAGGCGAAAACTTGAGGAGCTTATTGCAAAAAGAGATAGATTTAATCAAGAAAGATATGTCGAAAGAACTTCAAAAAACAATATCCTTGCACCGCAAGGACAGATCGGTGATAATCTTACTATCAACGGCTATTGCACTAGTGTTGGGAACAGTGGCTGGCTGGATGGTAAAAGAGAAGAAGTTAGAGAACGAAATGGTTTGGACGATACCAAAACAATGGAGATACAGCCGACCTACTGCAGACAAGACCCAGAGGGAATATTACATATCGATTCCAAAAGACGAAGAGATAATAGAGAACGAGAGCAGGAAATTTATACTAATGAAAATGGAGTAGAGGATGACAGTATTAGAGAAAGCATTACTAGAAGAGAACGAGCGCTTGACGAAGACGATCGAGGACGAAAGGAGCAAGCACGAATTAGAAATAATGAATTTGCAACAAGACTGCGAGAAGGAGCTTGTGATACTACGAACAGATGTGACAGAGCTAACAAAGAAAGTCAAGAGCTTGAACAAAGATTGCAACGACGCCTTAACGGAATCTTTGCAACAACAAAGAGATATGTACGAGAGTTCAATATCTCGTTTGAAAGAAAAATTAGAAAATTCAGAAAGAGAATTCCAAAATTTGAGAGAAGAATACGAGAGCTTACAGATAGAGTACAAGAGGCTGCAAGAATATGTAGAGAATTTATAGAGGAGCGTGAATACACCCAGAAAGCCAGCATAAATCACCATATGGGTGATGTATGCAATGAAAAGACTCAAAGCTTAGATATGTTTTAAATATAGAGACTCTATTAAGTTTATTGCATAATCATCTCATTTATTACTTCCAAAACTATATTTATTACACTGCCATTTTAAAAATCTACTAAAATATATTTTGCGGACCATAAAAAATCATTTAGTCTAATTATTTTTTATACTTATGGTTACCTTTAATAAACCTAATATTTTATTAAAAATAGCCTATCCTGCATAGCCGTTTTTAATAAAGAAAATATTTTTTAGCGTGGGTCAAGGGAGCGGCAAGCTCTCCTTGCGAGCCTCTATGGAGCTGCGAATGGTAACATTTTGTAGCTACATAGAGTATGCTCGCCCTAATATCTGAATTGAATTTTGGCGCATACTGGAATTAAATCAGTCCCACCAAAGAATGACTTAGTAAAAGTAAATTTTTGTAATTTTTGTGATTGGCATATTTGTCACTTGTTTATTTTGACTGATAAATTTGGATAGTCAATTATTTTATGGTTACTTTAATTAAAACTTAAAAAGCAAGAAGCTAGGAGGCAAACCACGAATGATATTAGCATCTTAAGCACCAATATAAATTCATACACTAAGCAACAGCACAAACAAGGCAGGTCTGCAAATTTTAGTGATATTTTTAACCAAAAGACCAAAGAAAAGATTAGCGAGCCAAACCTGTAACAACTTGTCAAGGACTTTCTAATCATTTTTATCATTTTTTTGATGTTTTTCACTCTCAATTTCTCTAAGCATTATGCGTTTCAATTTGTCTTGCATTGTTTCAGTAGTATTTTTATTAAAATGTACAACAACTTCATAGGTAGTTTTTCCAATCTTCTTTATTGTTTTTGTTTCTGTATTATTTTTTTGCATATCATCATTCCTTTTCTTGCAATTAAAAAGCGATTAGAATTTTTTACTTTTCCAATCGCTCTCATTCATCTATTAAGTTTTGTGCTTTCTTCAGCTTTTCTTTGCTCTGTATTTTTCTTCTATCAAGTCCCGTTATCCTAAGAGGTAAACACATCTCGATTATCCTTGAATAAATCCTGCCAAGCATTATATCTTCCTGTTCTTTTTCTATATCTTTGAAATTAAGGTTAGTAGTTATAATGGTTGGTCTTGCCTTTAGGTATCTTGCATTGATTACATTGTAAATTTGCTCTAAGGCATATTCTGTATTTCTCTCTATTCCAAAATCATCAAGAATTAGTAGGGTAGGGCTTGTTATCTATTCGATATATTCGTTTCTATCAAGATTAAAGCCGCCTTTTTGTAAGTCGTTTAATATCTGTGCAAAGTTCCTCATTTTTACTGTATGGCTATATTCTGTAATTATAGCGTTGGCAATAGCACAAGCTACATAGGTCTTGCCACTTCCTACATTTCCGTAAAGTAACAGTCCAACATTATCTTTTCTCATTTCTTCAAAATGTTTTACATAGTTCTTTGCTTTTTTGATGATTTCCTTATCTGTATCTTCATCGGCATTTTTAAAGGTGTAGGCTATTTGATTTTTGGATATAAAGCAGCTTTGTCTCAACCTATCTTGTTTTAACAGTTTTTTCTTGTTCAGCTCTATCTCTATCACATTTACAAGCCGTTCTGATAATCATAGGCTTATCCAACATCGGAATTACCTTACCGTCTATTCTTTCATTACAAATCTTGCAATAGATATGTCCGTCTTCTTCATAGTGAGTATCTTTGTTGTAGATAAAATCTGTCCCTTGAATTTTTGTAGTAATCATATTTTCTTTATCATTCATAATTTTAGTCTCCTTTTCTACATCAGGCTCTATAATGCGTTTTTAAGGCTTATTTTTATCTTAACCATAGTCTGACACCTCTTTTATGATTAAACCCTTAAAAACACCTTTTATAGGCTGTCGCTGTCTTCATAGTTGGTTGAATAGGTTCTATGGCTTTTATTTTGATTATTTTTCTGTGATAGCTTTTCTTTATCCTGTTCATACCAATTCATACCAATTAAGGATTGTTACATAGTGGTCTTTGTAGTCTGTGCCTTTACTTTTGATATATCTTAATAGCTTTTCAGTCATTGTATCTGTATGACCTTTCAGCCTATCTTTTAGATTTTGGTATTTTTCATCGGTTAAATGAATATTTTGATACTCTCCATAAAGGGACACTGGGGCAACCTGTTCTATTCTCCTCTTATCTAATCTACCCTTAACTATACTATGCGGACAAACGGTTGACACTTGGTTGTCATTTGGTATACCAAGATTTTCAACCTTGATATATGCTCCATTTTCCGTTTGCGTTATACTTTGCTTTTCTTCAAGATACATCGTTTCTTTTCGTCTGTCATTTCTGATGTAGTTATTTATCTTCCAATAGGTAATGACTATAACCCCTCTTTAAAAGACAATTACAAAACCTTTTGTAATTAGAATTTTTAAGTCATCATCATCTGCCCTCATAGATAGATGAAAATACAGGCATTGGCTACTTAATGGCATATCCAAAAATAAGTCGCTATCCACTATCTTTATTGAAAACATCCTTTTATCTGCCATTTTTCTCTCCTATCTTTTGTTATGAAAATGTAGCAACAAATCGTTACTCCTTTTATCTTTTAAGGAAGTCGTGTTTCACTACCCCCTTTGATTAGTACTGTCTTTGATTTAGGTACACTCCCATTTTGGGAATGTGGCATTTGTCATCTTCTTATTTTTCTTTTGTTGTTTTAGATGTCGGTCTTAAAAATACTTTTGCTTTTCTATAAACTGAATGAGCGTTTTGAAACAGTACAATAGAAAAAGCCGACTTTTGTTGTTTCAGTATGTCGGCTTAATGTAAGCTATCTGTTTCAAATTTTTATTGTCAAGGGTGAGCGATAGTGAATGTGCTTTACCCTTGATGATAAAAAAGCGAATGAATTATATTCAGTTGTCTTTTGCCTTTAATACGGAAAAATGCTTCGGCTTTTTTCTTTGCTCCCCGCAAGGGTAAAAGCACCGCAGGTCGCAAGGACACCTAAAGGGTGTATAATTGCGCCCTTAGAAAATCTAAGGGAATTACAATTATACTATGTCCTTGCGTTTCTTAGTCTTTTTGAAATGCTCTTTGCAAAATAGCCTTTATTTCTTCATTACTTTTCTCGCTTGCTCCCTCAATTAAACTTTCTAAGATTGCTCCTCGCTCTATCAATCTATGGTTTCGCTTTTTTCTTTCTTCAAGGCTCGTTTGCTTTCTGATTTTCTTTTCCTGATTTTTAAGCTGAGATAGTTTCTTTTCATATTTTTTTTCTTCTTACTTGCTTTCAATCTTTTCTTTTACTTTTTCTAATTCTGTTTTTATTGTCCATAAATTTCATCTCCTTTCAAGTTTTTTTCATAAGAAAAGACGATAGATGTTTTACTTTCTATCGTCTTGAATCTGTATTATTCAGCTCGACAAACTGAAATTTGACTTACTTCTTGTATTTCTCAACGATTATGCCTGCTACAATACCTACAATAAATCCCGCCGTAGTAACAGCCGAAAACTTAAACTTACCCCAAAGAGAAGGAAGCGCAGAAATCGCAAGTGCATACCAAAACAGATTACTACTGAGCAACCAACCATATAAATAACTATGCTCACCAGTTGAAATATTAGTAAATAGCCAACCAATCAAGTTGCTCTCACCAATATATCACCAGATATACAGCTATGTATCCCAATGTTATATAAACATTTTTCTTTCTCAAGTATAATCACAATCCTTTGTCAAACGGGAATTTTATTTTCCTGTCACTCGTTTATAGGATCATAGTCGGAAGGGACAGGTGCTACTATACTTACAAAGATGATATCCTCATCTCCAGTATTTTTTGCTCCGTGGCAGGAGTCTTTCTTCGATACTATGACATGGCCTTTCTTGAATGGAACCTCTTCATTAGGCTGGGGGTAGAATATTCCCTCTCCCTGAAGGACGATCCATATATCGTCGGAATTGTGGTGATAGTGCTTTTGCAATGTCTGACCGGGTTTGATAACCCAGACCGATCCGCCTGTAGATTCTGTCTGATAAAACGGTGTTCTGACAGCCTTTTCCGGATCCTCTTTTTTTACAAGGTCCATGCAATAGATTCTCTGTTCGCTCATGATTATTTGCTCCTTTGTATTCCATAGTTTAATCGAAAAAATGCGATTTAATGATATACCGACAAATTCTAATTTGTCTACTTCTTTATGTTTTTTAATCTCTCATCATAATATTCTTCTACAAATTTATGATTTTGGTGTTTTTCAATTTGCTTAGTGATAAGCTCTATCATTTGCTCATTTTGTTCTACTGTGTAGTTGAAATTTTTCCAATGAGAAACATTGTCTAAACATATTTCAACCAACTTTTCAAAGGTTAATACCCTTTCATTATCGGAATAATATGTTTCTTTTATATTTTTTGTTGTTGTAACTTGTATATTAGCCTCATATAGAGTGTTCAATACATCAGAGCTAATAGAAGTATCAAGAGTTGCTAAAAACATTTCTCTTGCACCTGTTCTTCCCATTTCTTCAGGTACTTCTTGCCATCTTTCTCTTAATGTGGTTTTTGCACTAATTAAGACAGTATTTCTCTTATTTACAATGTATTCTAAAACACCCGGAGAAACTAAATCTACCAATTTACCAAGACCTTTATTGACAAACTCTTGTTTACCTATATTACCTTGACTGTCAAGTGGAATCCCTGCACCAATCAAAATGAGTTCTATAATACTTTCAAATTCTTTACCTGCTCTACTCCTCCTACTTTGAGTATTTGACAAAGTCAAAGCATATATATGTTCCGGAAATTCTTCCACAAACCAAGTAATTGCCTCTATTGGTGTAAGAGTTTTGATATACTCATCATCAACTAACTCTTTTAGCATTTTTGAAGTAAAGTCTTTTTCTAATGGCTGAAATTCACTCCAACAGCTATTTCTAAGTTTTTCAACAACTTCACTTGCATTACTTAAAAAGAATTCTTTAGGGACTTTGTCGTATCCTAATGTAATAAAATTATCATAAACTAAGTCATAAGGCTGTTTAAAGCCTTCTTTCCTTTTTTCTTTAACTAAGTTTTTATATTCATCAAGAGAAATATTTGCCATAACTCTTTTCCTTTCTTGAAAAATTTTCTTCTATATGGTACAATAGTGTCAAATAAAGGACAGTTAGTCCTTGAAATAACATATATAAAAAGGAGAATATATATGAATATTATACCACAAATCATAGATAATTCCCCTGCTATTTTAATAAAAAATAAGCGTATCAGATTACAAATGACTCAAAAAGAATTAGCTGATGCTGTTGGTATGTCCAAATTCGGAGATAGGACAATTCGCAGATGGGAAAATGGAGAAAGTCAGCCATCGTCCATTGAGCTGAAACATATTTTATCATTTCCTGAAAAAGTACCTTTCCCCAATAATGAAAATGCCCCCTATAAAATCATTGATTTATTTGCCGGAATTGGTGGTACAAGGCTTGGATTTTACCAAACAGGTAAAACAAATGTCGTATTCAGTAGTGAAATTGATAAATTTGCAGTAAAAACATATAAGGCAAATTTTGGTGAAACTCCTTTTGGAGATATTACAAAAATATCTGAAAAAGATATTCCTAATCATGATATTATTGTCGGTGGTTTTCCTTGTCAAGCATTTAGTCAAGCCGGTAAAAAGCTTGGTTTTGAAGATACTCGTGGAACATTATTTTTTGAAATTGCAAGAATTATTAAAGAGAAACGACCTAAGGCATTTCTTCTTGAAAATGTCAAAAACCTAAAATCTCACGATAAAGGTCGTACCTATAAAACAATAGAAAAAACATTAAAGGATTTAAACTACGATGTTCATTCTATTATACTTAAAGCAAAAGACTTCGGTGTTCCACAAAATAGAGAGCGTATTTACATTGTTGGATTTGATAAGGATAAAATAGATAACTATAAAGATTTTTCTTTTCCAATTCCTCCCTGCCCAGATGTTTCTGTGGGAAATATTTTAGAGCAAAATGTTGATACTAAATACACCATTTCAAATGCACTTTGGCAAGGTCATCAACGACGAAAGAAAGAACATAAAATAAAGGGAAATGGATTTGGTTACACATTGTTCAATGAAAACAGTCCTTATACAAATACATTATCTGCAAGATATTATAAAGACGGGAGTGAAATACTTATTGAGCAAAAAGGAAAAAATCCACGAAAACTAACACCTCGTGAAGCTGCAAGACTTCAAGGCTTCCCCGAAAACTATATCATTCCTGTAAGTGATACTCAAAGTTACAAACAGTTTGGTAATTCTGTTGCCGTTACTGTTATCCATGCAATTGCAAATAACATAATTGATATACTTGATACCTGTACTAAAAAAGAGATTGACTAACTTCAATCTCTTTTTTCTAACTTATTAACTTGTATACCTGCCCTTTTCAGAACCTTTAATTTTTCTTGTTTTCTCTGTTCTCTCCTTGCCTTATACCTTTCCTCATATTCCTGTTGTTTTCCATTTACTTTACGCTTTAAGTAGTTTTGATGAAGTCTATCTTTTCTTTCCTTGATTTTTCTCTCTTCTTCCTCAATTTTTAATCTTTCTTCTTCTTCTTCTTCAGTCAATTCTTCTTTTGGTGGCTCATAGTTACCGATAAAATTAAAATATATCTCTATTTTTTGCTTTGATGTTTGACTACCTTTTCTATTCCTTTCATGAACAATAATCTTTTCTACAAACTCATTTATCATTGTAGTTGTAAGTTCATCAAAATTTTCATATCGGCTTATTAGAGATATAAACTTTTTCGCCTTATCTGTTTCTTTTTCATATCTTGATATTGCAAACTCTAAGTCTTTAATTTCTTTGCTTAAAGCTATTTGCTCTGTTTCATATTGACTGTTAAGTATCTCATATCTATTACTTGGTATTTTTTCAAGTATCATATCTTCGTAAATACGGCACATCAATCGTTCAAGTTCCTGAAGCCTGTTTTTACTTTCCATTAATCTTATTTTTTTCTTTTCTATCTCTACTTTTTCCTTTTCTTCCATTTCATTTTAAATGGAACGGATAAAGGCTTCGTGATCTTCATCAAGATATTTTTTAATGTCTTTTAAGGTTTCCTGTATAAGGTTTAAGACTGCTTCCGCTTTTATCCTGTGAGTAGATGGACAAAGCGTTCCACAGGGTACTTTCGTGTAAGCACTGCAAGTGTAATAGGGAATATTTTTGTAATTACTTGTTCTATGAACATACATTTTACTGCCACAATCTGCATAATACATAAGCCCAGTTAAAGGGTGATATTCTCCCCAACCATCGGGATACCTTTTTACATTTCCTCTTATCCTTTGCACATTATCAAAGGTTTCTTGGTCTATAATTGCCTCGTGGGTATTTTCAAATATCAGCCAGTTTTCTTCAGATACATATTTGCTTTTCTTATCCTTGAAATGCTTTCTTGTTTTGAAGTTTACAGTATGACCTAAATATTCCTGTTTCTTTAAGATACTTACAATTGTAGAACTGCACCAGCGATAAGGATGTTCAAACACTTTGCTTTGATGTAGTCCATATCCTAATTTTTGCTGATGGTAAGCAGGTATATCTACTTTTTCACTTTCCAATATCTTTGCTATTCGATACGGACCATTGCCTTGCATGGTCAGATTGAATATTCTCCTTACTATCTCCGCTGCTTTTTCATCTACAATCCACTTATCTTTGTCTTTTTCATCTTTGATATATCCATAAGGTGGAGAGCTTGCCGTATGCTTTCCGCTTTCCCCCTTTGACCTGAATGTAGATTGTATTTTTCTTGAAGTATCTCTTGTATACCATTCATTCATAATATTTCTAAAAGGGGTAAAATCATCTTCTCTATAAAAGCTATCTACATTATCATTGATAGCAATGAGCCTAACTCCCTTTTGTCTTAAGATTTCCATACATTGACCGACTTTAAGATAGTCTCTGCCAAGTCTACTCATATCTTTTACGATTATACAACCTATTATATTACCTTGATTAACTCCGTTCATCATTGCCATAAAGCCCGGTCTATCAAACTGTGTTCCGCTTATTCCATCATCTGTAAAATGTATGATGTTGCTTAAATTATTTTTACCTGCATATTCTTCAAGGATTTTCTTTTGATTTACAATAGAATTGCTTTCTCCTTGAAGTTCATCATCACGACTTAATCTCTCATAGAGTGCTGTTATCTTTTCATAATTCCTCATTTTTACCCCCTTTCTCTTAGTTTCTTAAATAAAAAAGAATTAAGAAGTACATATTTCACTAATATAGTGATTAAGTGTTCTCCTTAATTCTATTACTCCAAGAACCAGCTAAATTTACTTATACCACTTCTTCACAAAATAGCCTTATCTCTTTAAATTTTAATGAGCTTCAAGCTTATGGCTACACAGTAGATAAGGCTGGCTTTATGGGAGCTGATTTTAATAAAGCAGCCAGCTTACCGCAGGACTTTAAAATCCACAAAAGCACACTTGATGAGCTTAGTAGATTTGCCGAGCGCAACCATGTGTTAAACCGCATCAAGAGCAAAGACGAGCAGATAAAGATCTTTGATAATATCGATATGGCTGACACCATAAAGCACTACTACAGACTATTTGATCAAATGACCTCTGCTTTAGGTGATGATAAAAAGAGCTACACCCTTGCAGATATAGGCAAACTACCAAAAGGCTACAGTACAAAAGGCACTCGCTATGATGCCAAAGGACATTTGCTAAAAGATCTATCAAACTCTACTATCTCAAATATCTACTCTAGCACTGATGAGCTAAATAGCGCTAAATCTCTTAGCAAAGAGCTTTCAAGTGCAGGCGTTAGGCTCATAGTAAAAGAGGTTGATTTTACGATGAGCGAAGCAGGTGATGAGTTTAGCTTTAACCCTGATATGTCGGTATATCAAGTAGATGAAGGTTACAGTAAAGAGGCTCTTTTCATGGGATTTTTGCGCAGCTCTAGACCACTACCTAGTGATAGTGCAAAGACTAAGCTAAGTAGCGCTGCCTTAAATGATATCTCAAGCACTGGAGAGCATAAAGAGTATTTTGTGGATTTTGAAAAAGTGGGTAAAGATAGTGAGAGTATAAAAGCACTCATAAAAGAAAGGCTTAAAGAGCTAACCCTTTTAATGTATGCAAGATCAAAGAACATTAACGCAGAAAGTGTTACCTCAAACGAATATGAGAAATTTAAACCAACTAGCGAGGATATAAATTCTCTAGCAAATTCTTGGAGTGAGAGGATAAGCGCTATCAGTAAGACTTTTGTGTAGAGATAAATCATATATAAACTAAATCGCTAAAAGGTCGATTTAGTTATTGATTATACTCTAGCCCATAAAAGCATTAAACCCAAGTAGGTTGAATTTATATTCTTTAGCTGAATGTGTGTTAGTGTATAAAACAGCATTGCTGGATAGGTGGTAGCAAGATGCTCTAATGCAAATTAATACCATAAAAAAGAATTAAAACCTACGAAAGAGATGCTGGAATATCTAAATAAAGCGAGACCTTAACAATGCTTAATAATATAACCTATTCGCCAAATCTAAATAACAATTCACTATTTGAAGGAAAAGAATTTGCGAGTAGAGTTAATTATAAGAAAGTGATGGGTAATAGCACAAACTTTACTGGAGCTTTTAAATCCTACAATGATGATAAACAAACCATCTGGGGCAAAACGTCAGATAATGATCTAGAAGGACAAAAGATACGTCGAACTTTAGAAAGATTTGGTGTGTCTTTTAGTAATGAGGGTCGTGAGCTTCTCGAGTCGTCTAATATAAGTGTAGATGAATTTATTGAGAGATATTCTAAAGTTATAAATAGGAGTATGCCACAAGAGGTTGGTGACTATGGGCTAATGGATCAAAAAAACGATCATGAAGAACAAAACAATCAAACTGACACGCAAAAACAAGAAGCCTTTAAACCTATGCAAGTAACTAAGAAATTTAAAACTTATGATATGCAAGCCGATGAGAAATTTAAAGAATTTTACAAATTTATAAAAACTGAATTCGATAATGGCGAAAGCATATTTGAAATTTTAGAAAAAGTCGCAAATAAAAAAGTGGATAAAACCGTATAAAAGGACTAAATTTAGAGCAATCATTGCTTTCTACAATAAAACAAAGTAGCTATTTTTTATTCATCAAGCCATCTTATTTAAAATTTGCTTCTTATCTATCTTTTGCATAAGCTCTAAGACGTCTATGCCTCTTTTTTCTTTGAAATTTAAAAGCTCTCTTGCATAGAGAAATTTTTGATCCTTATTTATATCATATGTCTCATACTTCTTCTTAACCTGCATAGGTTTAAATTTCTTCTCAGCCTGCTCTTTAGCAAAATTTGCATTGTATTCTTGTTCTTCTTTAATTATCTGCTTTCTTTGTTCTGCAACATCCTTTGTTGCTTTTTCTCTTGCTTTGGCAAATAATGTTTTAAATTCATCTATGCTTAGGTCGGTTCTATCTAAAAGACTAAGCGACTCCTTGTTATTATTTGGATAAAGAGAAGACATGCTATCCATAAAAGCTCTTAGGTCAGCCTCCTCTTCTTTTGTGCCAAGACCTATTAGTTTGCCCATCATGGTTGGCTTGCCATCAACAGAGTTTTCCTTTAATATATCAGAATACATTATAAGGACTTGATCTTTTGCTTCTTCTAAAGTTTTTGGCTGTTTCATCGACATGGCGTTGCGATCTTGTTCGGTATTGTAACGCTTAGAAAGCATATTATCTATTTTGCTTATCGTTTTTGCAACCCAATTATCTTCATTTTCGTCTATGTCAATAATCTCTTTTATGCTCTTTCCAACTGGACCATACCATAAAGCTTCTATTTTGGCCTTTTCATCATCTTTGGTATCTTTAGGGATATTTTCTTTTTGGATAGTGTTATCTTGTATTGGTGTATTGCTAAGTCCGTTTATGCTAGTTATCACTTCAAGTTCCCCTTACGCCTTTATATCAACATCTTTTTTTATGCCAAGCATATCTACTAGATATTTTCCAGCTGGGTTTTCGTTTAGCTCTTTTACTAAATTTAAAGGTGGCATGCTAAATTTTAAAAAGCTATCCATAAAATCTTTGCTCTTTTTTCCGTCTTTGTCTATCTCACCAAAGAGTAGCTTTAGCATTTTTAGATTATGCTCCATCATCTTTTTAAATGAGAGTTCGTCTTCTTCATATCCCCTACGCCTATCTTCAGGAGTGCTGACAAAGCCACTTTCTAAGTCGATATAGACAAAGTCTCTTTTAGATCTGATGTAGTCTTGCATATATTTAGGCATACCTGCTATGTCATTATCAGTAGCATTTATAAAGCCAGGTCCAAATTTCATCTCACCCATTAGATCAAACAGCTCAAATGCTCTATTAAATTCTTTACTATCTATGCTCTTATCATAGCCTTCTCTTTTGCCTTGTGCTGTTGTCTCGCCCTCTCTTACATCAAGGTTGTTGTTTATAACGGCTGCTATGAGACCGCCTTTTGTTATAGAGCCATCTTTATTGGTGTATTTCTCTCCATGCGGATCCATAAATACACCAATGACCGTGTTTTCTTTGCCGCCATTGTTGTTGTTAAAGATATCTGTTGTTGGCTTTAATGGCTGCCTGCCGTCTCCTCCTTTAAAGCTTGGGTTGAAAAAAAGCGTGCTTATCATCTGCTTATTTGACTCTTTGCCGTTAAAATCAGCCGCAGCCGAGCCAAATTCATGAATGGAGTTATTGATCTTGGTTACTTGCATACTTTGGCGGTTATACTCAAAGCCTTGAGGGAAATTTCTTATCTCATCTAAGCTAAAGCTATCTTTTGAATTTAGCGTGTCTTCGCCAACTACTTGGGAGAGAACTTTGTAGGCATTATTTACAGTTTTTAGTATATCGATGCTGTCAAAAACCCTTTGCATATAGTCAGGCTGCGTCGCTATCCTGACTAAAGACTCCAGTGTGCTTGAGTGAATTTTATAATCACTTGGGATGCCAGCTTGTTTATTAAACTCATCTGTAAAGTAGCCATCTTTATCTACCTTGTAGCCTAAAACCTCTGAGCTTGTTTGGTTGGTAGAAACTTTGGTTGATACCTTTATGTTCTGCTCTAAATTTAAGGCGTAACTACTAAGTGCGTTTATCATCTAATATCCTTTTGGCTTCATGCTAAAGATATCGTCTTTTTTGTGAAAAGTTTTATTTTGCCAAGGGTTTTTAGTATGCATAAATTTACTCCTAAACTCTCGTATCTACCTTTTTATAAAGCCTATCTTTGCTAGATAGTTCTTTAAATTTGAGGTCGTTTTCAAGGTAGGTGATGTTGTAAATTTCTTTGGTGGTGATGCTTTTGCCGTTTTCAAGTCCGATCAGAAATTTACTTGTAAATTTATCAGAGAGGTTTTTAACTAGCTTTGCTCCAAGCTCTTTTAGGCTAGATATCTTCTCATCTTGCTTTATGCCTATATCTTTAAAGTCAAGTCTATTTAGCTCTACATCATTCATGCTCTTAGCATCTAAATTTATACTTGCTCTTTTACTATCTTTGTCATCTTTGCTTATTAGCTTGCCCGTGTCGTTATAAATTTCTTTTACCTCTAGCTCTCTTCCGCTATCAAATTTAAGCGTGATAGTGCCATTTTTGTTTAGCTTCATAGCTATTACGCTGTCTGTGTCCTTTAGAGCAGCTGCAGCCTTGCTCGTATCACTCTCAAAAGCATGCTTTACTCTTTCTAAATTTTCTAGGCTAAATTCGAGCCCAGTTGCCTTTTCAAACTCGCTCTCCATAGCGATCATATAAGATGACTTTGTGGCTTTTAGCTTTGAGATGAGATCATCTGCATCTTCTACATCATTTTCTTTTAAATTTTTGCTTATCCACTCTACATCTTTGCTGTGAGCACTAGACTCTTTTTGGTAGTCATTATAAAATTTCATAAAACTATCTTTTTGATAGCCTGCGTATGAAAAACTCTCATCTTGTTTATATCCAGCAGGTTTTATGATAGGGTTAAACTCACTAAGCTTTTTTTGCCGTCAAAGCCAACTTTCTCATAGGCAAAGTTGTTTAAGCCACTCTTGTCGTTAAATATCTTATTATCCCTAAGATCTACCCAGCCGTCTTGGTCTGCATGGTCTTTGAAAAATTTATTAGTCTCTTCTTTGCCTATCTTTTGGTAGCGATACTCGGCCGAAAATAGAGTATAAGGGTTTGAGTTGTTTAAACTAACTCTGTAATCAACTGTGTTTTTGCTAGCAAAGTCCATAGCCTCATGGCTTAAATTTCTAATATCTTTTTTAATAAAGTCGTTAAGGTTTATCTCGCTTACGACTTCGCTTAGTTTGAAAATTTTCTCATTTCCGTCTTTGTCGTAGCCTCTAACCTTTAGCTTATCAAAGTATTTATCACCAGAATTTATCACTCCGTCCTTGTTGCTATCAAAGTTAAATAAAAATCCATTTGCATCTAGCTTGCCTATGCCTAGTTTGTCGTTATCGTCATAAAGATCCAAAAAGACCTCCACATCACCCAGTGAGGTTTTTATCGTTTTTTCATAGGCATAGTCATTTAAATTTGTAAATTTAGTATCTGCTGCCGCAATGGGCTTAATGGGAGTTTTTGAATTTATAGATGAGAAATAGGTTCTAGTTTGATCCACTTTCCTTAGTGCTGAGGCATCTTCGCCAAAGAGATATTTGTTTTCAAAGTCCTTTTTGTCCCAGTTTCTCCGCTGGATATCCACGTAAGAAAAAGCATCGTTTGTCCCGCTATCTGCTTTAGCATACTCTGACTTTACGCCACTGGTGCTGGCATTTTGAATGATAGAGTAGGTGCTATTTGAGATAAGCTTAGTAGCTATGTCTTTAAGCTCAGATTTTAAATTTGTATTGTCTAAAGTTTGCACTCTATCTACACCAAGAAGGACTCTTGAATAGATCATATCTTTGGGTAAATTTATATTTATGGGCTCTAAATTTGGTGATACATTCATTTTAAATCCTTTTAAAATATATATCTTATATCGGCAAATATAAAAAATGTTTAGTAGTATGGGAGCTAAAAGGGCTTAGAGCGAATGCCTACTATGTTATATTTTTAAAGCTCTCTTGTCTTCATCCTCTCATCAAATTCTTTTAAAACATCCATTATCTTACTTGCTAGCCCCTCAAGCGTTTGATCTTTTTTAAGCTCTAAATTTCTAAGCTTTAAAATCCTAGCTAGTATATCTTTTAGATCTTTCTTACCAGATAGTATCTCATCATAATAAGCCTTTGGTATGCCTATCTCGCTTCTATCTTGCTTTGTAAGTATGAGTGTGTCTCTATATACATTGCGAGCCTCATCGGTTATCCTTGTTGTGCCACCTTGTAGCACAAGACCTTGCTCGTTTTTTAAAAATGCTACAAAAATTTGCTCCTTAGTATAGCCTTGTTCATTGTCATATACAGACATATCAGGCTTGAAGTCATATCCAGCACTACTAACCCACATATAAGGGATAGTATGCTCAGTTGTCATCACTTCTGGAGAGAAGTCAAGGAAATTTCCATTGACTTCTACATTTATATCGCTTAGATCATCCCACAGTCTATGTGCATCGTCTGCATCTTGAGCTGTTCTAAATACATGAGTTATCTTCTCATTACTCCTATCAGTTAGCCCATCTATCTCATCGCTGGTCATCCTACCCATTAGATATTCGAAATGATCCATTTTTTTATCTTTTGAAAAGTAGCCCTTTGGCATCTTTACTAGATCTTCATTTGAGTAAAATTCTTTACCCTTGCTAATAACTCCAGCTGAAATTTGATCAAAAATTTTATAGTATTGCTTTATGGTATTTGCTAGATCGATATTTGCAAAGCTATCTTCTCCAAAGAGTTGGTTATCTTTCTTTGTTTCCATTGAAAAATTTATACTATTTGGGTGCTTTTGATTGTGTAACACTATCGCATCAAGCGTGCTTTTGTGGATTTTAAAGTCCTGTGGCAGACCTGCTGCTTTGTTAAAGTCAGCTCCCATAAATCCTTTAGCATCTACACTATATCCATAGCCCTCTTGTGAAGTAAATTTAGCCTGATAAAGAGAGTCGATACTACTAGATGAAGCAAAGTCATTTTTAGGAATAGTGGCTTGGTCTATCAAATTTATATTTAGAGTGTTGGGTAGAAAATTTGCAAAGCCTTCGTTTTTTGTCTGTTTTTGGTAGTGCTGTTTTGTTAAGATGGAGTTATAAGAGACTTTCATAGCTTACTCCTTGAAATTTAGCTTCAAAGAGTAAGCAAAAGTTGTGCCGTAGGACTAACCCGCTTTTGTCAGCAGAGTGAAAAGTCATGCGTAAAGTCTTGTGAGTTTGTTTTTGGATCTAAATTTTACCAATTAGTAAAAAATAAAAGAAAAATTATAGAAAGCATTGTGTAAAATAAAGCAATTCTTAAAAACTGTACCACTTTTTTAAAAAAGTGTACCATACTTTTAGAAAATTTAAAGAAAGGAAAGACTACAAAAAGGGCAGTTAGAGTATCAATAAGTAGGGCATCTATGGTGTCACGGGGGAGACTTGAACTCCCGACCTCCGGCTTATGAGGGTTTAAAATAAACCTTGTGTAAGCACCAAAAAGACGGCACACAGCCAGTTTCACACTAGGTATCTGCTACATTTTGCTACAAAGTTATATTGCATAGGTAACAAAGATGCAATATCTAGTCAAACGAAACGGCATATACTACTTTAGAGTAGCCATTCCACTATATTTGAGACCTTATTTTGGTAATAAAACCGAATACATAACCTCCTTCCTCACAAAACGCTTTGATACAGCAAAAAATCGTGCTAAGATCTACTCTATAATTTTTAACGCGATTAAAAAGGCATGGAAGATGAATTTGACCAGCGAACTTATAGAGCACTTGGTGCTTATGCTTTTAAAAGCCAAGGAGGCCAAAAGTATCAAAGAGCATGATATGCTTGGCAGATATATAAATTTAGATGGACTACTATCACTAAATTTGTTTTTAAAACAGAGTTTAAAAGAGGATAGCTTACCCAGTGTCATATCAAAAGAGGTCGATGAGATCTGCAAAAAGCTATCTTGCGCCGATCCTCAAACCAAAAAGTTTCTTGGCAAAAGAGTGCTTGAGGCAACGATAGATAACATAAATCACATATCATATAAGATGTGCAAAAACCAAAAGTTATTAAATGATAAGCAACAGGCATTTGTACCACTTGGTAAAAAGCACAATAGTGCAAATTTAGATGATAATACTGAAGACAAGATAGCAAAAAGTATCAAAGAAAGTAGCTTACATAGCTATCAAGACAACATAGAGACTTTAAAAAAGCAGAATTTGGTGCTGCCTTTTACTAAAAAATCTCTAAAACACTCTGTTTGTGAGCTAAGAGATGCTATAAATGAGCTAGCTAAGCAAAAAGGCGCGCTCACGCAAAACGATATTCTAAGAATATTTGGTTGTGAGTTATCGCCAGATGGAGATAATGAGCTAAGTGATGATCTAAAATTTGGGTATGGAAATTTAAATGATCCTAGCTTTGGTGGTCAGGTAAAGCTATATAAGGCAGATAAATATGAAGATAAGGGTATAGTTTTAAGTGACATTGAGGCTAAAGACCTTGCGATAGATGACACAAGTGATGCTAGTAACATGACTTTTAATGAAGCTATAAATTTCTTTCAAAAGCTCTTCTCAAATAGAGCTAAAAGTCTTAGATATAAACTAGACTCTTCTACTAAAAATGAGAGTAAAGCTGACATGCTCACGCTAAAGAGTGCTTTTGAAAACTATATATCAAACACGAGTATTTCAAATAATTGGAGTGACAGCACATTTGGCCTTGTTAGACATGTAGGACGGCTCATGTCTATGAAATTTGGCGATGAACTAGACATCAAAAAGATAAAAAGAGATGACTTGCTAAATTTTAGAAATGTCTTACTGCAACTACCAACCAAACTCTCTCAAAATAGTCTCTATAAAGATAAAAGCTTAGATGAGATCATAGCTTTGGCAAAAGATAGACCAAAAATTTCTAAATCAACCATCAAGAAGTATATTGTTAGAGTTAGTGAGTTTTTTAAATACTGCTACGATAGCGACTATATAGATAAGAACCCAGCTATAGATCTGCAAATAAGTATAAACCAAGATGATGTTACAAATAAAAACCCTTATGAAGATAGTGACGTAAATGCACTTTTGGATATTGTTAGTAAGATAAGATTAAGCGGTGATACTAAAAGTCAAAGAATTAGCAAAGATGAGCTATTTTTTGTTACCCATATAGCAGCTTATTCTGGCATGAGACTAAATGAGATAATTCAGCTAAACACAGATGACATAGTCGAAAAATATAACATAGTATGCTTTAGTTTAAATACAAAAATAGATGTAAAAACAGGTAAGAGTAAGACTTTAAAGACTAGAAACTCTGTAAGGATTGTTCCTATCCACTCTAAGCTAAATAGCATTGGGCTGCTTGAATTTATAGAGAATAAAAAGAAGCTAGCTAGGAAATGTGGCAAAGCAGTTAGGTTATTTAACTGTGACAATAAAGACTTCTCTGAATATTTTAGAAAGAAGATAAATACTAAAGTTATAGAAGATGGTGATAAGACAAGGACATTTCACTCATTTAGACATACTTTCATAAATAAGCTCATTCAAAGTGGCCAAAGAGTTGAACATATTGCTGCTCTTGTGGGACATGAACAACAATACAAGATTACCATGAATACTTATGGCGAACCAGTAACTCCTAAAATTCTAAAGGATCTAGTTGAAGAGGTAAATTTTTATCAAGGAGGGGAAGGGTGAGTACTCCTAAAGTTGATGAGCCTAGTCTAAACCTTTGTGTTAGAAGTGAATTCTTAACATCCAAAAAGGCTATTATAAGATATGAGCATAATACAAGAGAGGCCAAACATGCTAGCAAGATAGGATATCTTAGAGGCAAGAGTACACACAATAGGTATATAGTCCTAAGCGAATATAATAACAATGGAAATATGCGGGAGATTAATAGCTCTGATAAAAACTTTAACAACAAGAAGTATATAAAGTCACTTATAATGCAATATCATAAGATGATGAAAGATGATTATGAGTCCCAAACAAAAACTTATAAAAATGGCAAGGTTGTTAAAAACCATTGGCGAGATAACATGGTCGGCTTTTCCGAGGTGGTCATAAGCTTTGGTACTAAGCGTGATAAAGAGCCAAAAGAGGGGCTAAATTCTACTGAAGTAAATTTTATAAACGCTAAAGTTTCGCTAGATAGAGTACAAAGATTTGCAAATTTATACTGTGCGAAATACAATGTAAAGTGTCTGCTTATAGCTGAGCATAATGACGAGAAGACTAGGCATTACCAGCTTATTTTTACAAATTACCTATTTGAGGAGCATAAAAATATTAGATTTGATGGTAAAGGAAAGACTAGTGCCTTTGGTAGAGGGCTACAAGAAATGGGCGCAGAAGCATTTGATGGTATTGCAAATCGTGGATTAAAAGGCAGTAGACTTAGACATAAAAATTTAAAGCAAATGCACCAAACAGAAAGAGAGTATAAGAGTGAAAAAGAGTTAAGAAATAGCATTAGAAAGCTTATAGATAAAGAAATAATAGATCATGCAGAAATAGTAAACAAATTTTTTGGTGACAAAATTGATTATTTTAAGTTAAAAGTTGACAGCAAAAAGGCTTTATTAGATGCTCTTACAAATTTAGTCCTAGAACAAGCAAGAGAAAAGATAAAAATAGTCACTAATGCCGAGTTAAAACAAAACATCGAAGTGCTAAAAGAGCAACTGTTAGATAAAAGTGAAGTATTGGCAAGAAATAGAGTGTTAGAGCAGTTGAATAGAAATCTGATGCAGGAAAATGAAAAACTAAAAGAGACTAACACTGCTCTAAATAATCAAGATGAAACTATAAGAGACCAAACCTTGCAAATAATCGATCTTTCATCCAAGCTAAATCAAAAAGAAAATGAAAACGAAATGTTGCAGGATGAATTAAAAAGCCTCAAAGCCGATAAAGACCAAATAGATGTTCTAAAGCAAAAAGCTGATCAAAGCGATATATTGCAAAATAGGCTTAATGAGACTTACAAAAAAATAGAGAGTGTAGAAATGACAAATCGATTCTTATTACAAAGAAAAAGTGAATTGGAAATGTCGCTAAGCAATGAAGAGATCTTAAGAGAAGACAATAATACAAAACAAAATTTGATTGATGAGCTACAAGTCTCTATAAAAGGCAAAGATCAAAAGATATCTGAGCTTGAAAACAAAATTACCCAAAAAGATAGCAAAATAGATGCCCTAGAAAACAAGATGACTATCCTAGAGAGCTTTAAAACGAAGGCTATAAATTTCATGTCCAAAATAAGTCGTTTAATACCAAATTTTAGTAGCATGCTAGACAATGAGCCTCCAGAGATAAAAAATGAGATAAAAAGTAGGATGTATAGTAGGAATGAAATAGATATGTAGTGTAATTTTTCTTTGAGATTTAGATTAAATTTTTAGATATAATCTAATATTTTCTAAACTTCTCATAATTTTTATTATAAAGAAGTTTCTAAGGGCTTCAAGATGACTGAAGAAGACGTAAAACTCAAATTTATAACACCCGCCATCGAACAAGCTGGTTGGGATAAAATGAGTCAAATTTCTATGGAGTATCAAATAACCGATGGCAGAATAAATTTGATAAACAACGTCGCAAAAAGGGATAAGGTCGGTATTAAAAAAGCCGATTATGTCCTAAGTTATCAGTTAAATTTGCCGCTTGCCATCGTAGAAGCGAAAGATGATAGTCACGGTGTTAGGCATGGACTAGAACAAGCCAAAATGTATGCACAAATGCTTGATGCTCCATTTGCATATAGCTCAAATGGCAGTGGCTTTGTGGAATTTGATTTTTTGTCCGGCTCTCAGCGTGAGTTAGCTCTAAATGAATTCCCAACTCCATATGAGCTTTGGCAACGATTTTTGAAATATAAACATTTTTCATCAAGAGCTTTTAAAATCATACAGGAGCCATATTTTTATGACCAAGGTGCCAAAAAACCAAGATATTATCAGCAAGTAGCCATAAATAGAGCCATTGAAGCCGTTGCTAACGGCAAAAAGCGACTAATGCTGGTTATGGCGACAGGTACCGGTAAAACCTATGTAGCTTTTCAGATTATTCATAGGCTATATCGCGCTGGCGCAAAAAAGAAAATTTTATTTTTAGCAGACAGAAATATCTTGGTTGATCAAAGTGAAAGCGGCGATTTTAAACCATTTGGTAACAAAATGACTAAGATAAAAGACAAACTACTTGATAGTTCGTATGAAATTTATCTATCGCTTTATCAACAGCTAGTAGACGAAGACGGCAACGAGCCGTTTCGCGAATTTAGCCCAGATTTTTTTGATTTAATCATCATAGACGAGTGCCACCGAGGATCTGCCAAAGAGGACTCACAATGGCGTAAAATTTTAGACTATTTTAAATCCGCTACCCATATCGGCCTTACGGCCACGCCTAAAGAGGATAATGAAATATCAAATAGTTCATATTTTGGGGAGCCTATCTATACTTATAGCCTAAAACAAGGTATAAACGATGGCTTCTTAGCTCCGTTTAAAGTT
This sequence comes from Campylobacter concisus, assembly GCF_003049085.1. Taxonomy (NCBI): domain Bacteria; kingdom Pseudomonadati; phylum Campylobacterota; class Epsilonproteobacteria; order Campylobacterales; family Campylobacteraceae; genus Campylobacter; species Campylobacter concisus. The sequence goes on along the minus strand of NZ_PIQX01000004.1, from coordinate 222,106 downwards.
ATCCGTGTTGGTATTGATGTGGACTTAATGGAGTATAGGCCGCCAGAAGGCATGCTTGATGATTACGGCAATGAGATACCAGATAAAATTTACAACATAAAAGATTACGATAGAAATTTAGTTTTAACTAATAGAACAAAGCTTGTAGCTAGTCGCGTAAGCGAATTTTTAAAAAGCACCGACCGCATGGCTAAAACTATAGTCTTTTGCGTAGATATAGAGCACGCACAAAGGATGTGTGAAGCATTACGAAACGAAAATAGTGATTTAGTAAGACAAAACCCCAACTATATCGCCCAAATTACCGGCGACGTACCGAACGTAAATGCTATGGTAGAGAGATTTTCAAGACCAGACGAGATATATCCTGTTATAGCTGTTACGTCAAAGCTTTTAACAACCGGAGTTGATTGCAAAACATGCAAAGTCATTGCGATAGATAGTTGTATAAACTCCATAACCGAATTTAAGCAAATCATAGGCCGCGGTACGAGGCTTAGGGAGGATTTTGGCAAGACGCATTTTACGATTTTGGATTTTAGGGGTATTAGCCGTCTTTTTGCGGATCCTAAATTTGATGGAGAGCCGATAAAAGAAGACGATTTACCAGCAAAAGAAAAATTTATAGAAGAAAAACCGCCAAAGCCAAAAGAAGATAAAGAAAAAAGCGGTGAAAGAAAAATCGTGATCAATGGTACTGAAGTCAAAATATTAGACGAATTAGAGCAAATTTACGATCAAAACGGCAACCTAATTGCCAGTGACTTTAAAGACTTTTCAAGGCAAAACATCTTAGCTAAGTTTAAAAGCCTTGAAAATTTCATAACAAGCTGGGACGCGCAAAGTAAAAAACAAGCTATTATCAATGAGTTAAAAGATCACGGCGTATTGTTAGATGAGCTAAAGATAAAGCCTGAGTTTGCGAATTTAGATGAGTTTGATCTGATCTGTCATATAGCTTATAACAAACCACCGCGCACTAGAAAAGAGCGTGCAGACGGCGTCAAAAAGCGAGACTTTTTGAGCAAATATTCTGATAAAGCAAGAGTGGTTTTGTTAAAACTTATTGATAAATACGCAGATAACGGAATAAGCGACCTAGAAAACATAAATGTACTAAAAAATGATCCGTTTAGAGATATGGGTGGGATGCTAGAAATAGTAAATGAATTTTTTGGTGGAAAAGAGAAGTATTTTGAAGCCATAAAAGAACTTGAAAAAGAAATTTACGCAGCATAAGGACGAAGATGAGTTTAGGAAATTTTATAAAAAGACTACAAGACATTATGAGAAATGATGCAGGTATCAACGGAGATGCCCAAAGAATAGAACAAATAACGTGGATATTGTTTTTAAAAATTTACGATGCAAAAGAGAGCGAATGGGAGATCGATGATGATAACTATCGCTCTATTATGCCAACAAATTTGCGTTACTCCAGCTGGGCGATAGATAACAAAGACGGCAAGGCATTAACTGGTGACGAACTTTTAAATTTTGTAAATAACGAGCTTTTCGTAACTCTAAAAAATATAACTATCACCCCACAAACCACTACTCGCCAAGCCATCGTAAAAAAGGCATTTGAGGACAACAATAACTACATGAAAGACGGAGTTTTGCTTCGTCAAGTGATAAATGTGATAAACGAGCTAAATTTTGAAAATTTCAAAGAGAGGCACGCGTTTGGCGAAATTTATGAAACGATATTAAAAAGCTTACAAAGCGCTGGAAACGCTGGAGAGTTTTATACGCCACGCGCCGTGACAGACTTTATGGCTAAGATGATTAAGCCTAAAATCGGAGAAAGAGTTGCGGATTTTGCTTGCGGAACCGGTGGATTTTTAACGTCGGCCCTTAAAGAGCTAGACTCGCAGATACAAACTGCAGACGAGAGAGAAATTTATAAAGATAGCGTCTATGGTATCGAGAAAAAGGCGTTGCCATTTTTGCTAAGCGCGACAAATTTATTATTGCACGACATAGACAATCCGCAAATTTATCACGATAACGCATTAGAAAAGGACATCAGAGACTATACGCCAGAGGATAAATTCGACGTTATTTTGATGAATCCACCATATGGCGGCAGCGAAAAAGATAACATAAAAAGCAACTTTCCTATTGAGCTTAGAAGCTCAGAGACTGCGGATTTGTTTATGAACGTCATAATGGCTAGGCTAAAATTTAAGGGTCGCGCAGCTGTTATCTTGCCGGATGGATTTTTATTTGGTACCGACAATGCAAAGGTGGCTATAAAAACTAAACTCTTAAACGAATTTAACCTACACACTATCGTACGTTTGCCGCATTCAGTCTTTGCGCCATATACGTCAATTACGACAAATATTTTGTTTTTTAACGCTAGCGAGCCGACAAGTAAAATTTGGTTTTACCGCCTAGATATGCCTGAAGGACAAAAAAATTTCAGCAAGACAAAGCCTATGAAGTTGGAACATTTTGCACCCGCTATCTCATGGTGGGACAATCGCGAAGAGATCAACATTGATGGCTTTGATAAGTCAAAATGCTTTAGCATAAACGAGATCAAAGAGCGAAACTACAATCTTGACCTTTGCGGTTTTCCAAATGAGAGCGAAGAGGTAAAAGACCCGTTTGTGCTAATAGCCGAATACCAAAAACATAGAACCGAGCTAAATACCGGGATCGATAATACGATCTCTAAAATTTTAGAGATCTTAAATCAAAAGGCGTAAGATGACGGCACAACAGCTAAAAAACTCCATCTTAAATTTAGCAATCAGCGGTAAATTAGTACCGCAAGATCCGCATGACGAACCGGCATCTAAGTTAATAGAGCATATTCGCAAGGAAAAAGATAGGCTTATAAAAGAGAAAAAGATCAAGCCGTCAAAATTTGATAGCATTATCTTCAAAGGTGAAGATAATTTACATTATGAGAAGATAGGCAAAGAAACTTGCTGCATCGAAGACGAAATTCCGTTTGAGATACCGCAAAGTTGGAGCTGGGTGAGACTGGGGGAAATTTCATCGCTTATAACTGATGGAACTCACAAAACACCAACATATGTATCAAATGGTATTCCGTTTTTAACTATACAAAATATTTCAAAAGGTTTTTTTGATTTTTCAACAATAAAATACATTAGCAAAGAAGAGCATGAATGTCTTTGTAAAAGGGTAAGACCACAGCAAAATGATATTTTATTTTGTAGAATAGGAACATTAGGGGAAGCGATAAAGTGCACTTTAAATTTTGATTTTAATATTTTTGTTAGTTTAGGACTAATTAGACTACATGATGCCAGATTTGTAGATTACGTTGTAAAATTTATAAATTCGTCTGTTATGCAAAAATGGATAGAACAAAATAAGGTTGGTGGCGGAACACATACGTTTAAAATTAACCTTGGTAGTACGTATTCTATCCTCCTCCCCCTCCCCTCTCTCTCCGAACAAAAACGTATAGTAGATAAGCTTGAAGAGATATTGCCACTTGTTGAAAAGTATAAAGAAGATAAAGAAAAGCTAGACGAGTTAAATTTAAACTTCCCGTCAAAGCTTAAAAAATCCATACTTGACTATGCTATCAAGGGTAAGCTCGTAGAACAAAATTTAGAAGATGAAAGCGTAGAAATACTTCTACAAAAGATAATACAAGAAAAACAAAGACTAGTTAAAGACAAAAAGCTAAAAGCCGATAAATTCCCTCAATCTACTATTTTTATAGGTGAAGATAATTCCCCTTATGAGAAGATAGGCAGAGAAACTCGCTGCATCGAAGATGAAATTCCGTTTGAGATACCTAGTAGTTGGACGTGGGTGAGGTTGGGGGAAATTTGCGATATTATTAATGGTTTTACACCATTGCGATCAAATATGGATTTTTGGCAAAATGGAGATATTCCTTGGTTTACAATTGATGATATGAGAGAATGTGGTAGGCAAATATCATCAACTAGACAATTTATCTCACAAAAAGCTATTGGAGAAAATTCTAAACGTTTGCTTCCACCAAATTCTATTCTACTATGTTGTACGGCTTCGATTGGAGAATACGCCATAACAAAAATTCCACTTACTACCAATCAGCAATTTAATGGCATTGTTATAAAAACTAAATATAAAAATTTTTGTAATGCTAAATTTCTCTTTTGGGTGATGCCGACACTAAAAAGTACACTTTTAAATTTAGCAGGCAAAACTACATTTGAATTTGTTTCTGTTCAAAAAGTTTCTCAAATTTTAATCCCTCTTCCGCCACTACCTGAACAAAAATGCATAGTCGCAAAGATAGAAGAGCTTTTAAAATTCGTAGATATTTTGCAAAGTAGCCTAAAGTAGGCTACCAGTCTATCACACTATCTATTAGCTCACGCTGCTCGGCGGCCGTTCTGCGGAGATAAATTCGCGTAGTTTGGATGCTTGTATGCCCCATCAGGTCAGCTAAAAACGCTATGTCGTTGCAACTAGCTAAGAAATTTTTAGCGAAAAGATGACGAAACGAATGTGGATAAATAACTGACTCGTCAAGTCCGTAGATCCTAGCAAATTTCTTAAGCTCACTAGCTATTCCACGCGGTGTAATGGTTTTACTAAATCTATTTAAAAATATAAAGCCACTTTCTATGCTGCTCTCATCGAGCCACTTTTTTGCCGAGGCTTGCAAGGATTTGGGAATATAAATTCGCCGCATTTTTGCACCTTTTGAGTATATGTCAAAGTAGCCAAGCACAACATGCTCAGCTTTAAATTTAACTAGCTCGCTCACACGCACACCAGTGGTTGCTAAAAATCGCACGACAAAATACCACTTTTTGTGCCCGTCTTTTAGCAGGCAAGCTTTAAAGTACTCATAGTCTGCTTTGCTAATAACGTTTTGTAAAAAACTTTTTTGCTGTACTTTAACAAAACTTAATTGTAGCTTGGGCTTTTTTATACTTTGAAGGTAACAGTTAATCGCACGAAGTCTCAAATTTACAGTCTTTGGGCTGTTGTTTTCTATGAGATAGAGTTTGTAAGCTTGCAGGTTTTGTCTCGAGATATCATCGTAGCGATCCAAAAATTGCTTCAAGGCAAAAAGGTAGGCAAAAATAGTATTTTGCGACAAATTCTTGTTCGTTAGATAAGTTTGAAATTGGGTAATCATAGTAAAGTCTCCTTCACTATGATTGTAAATTTAAGGTTTTAAAAGAGGCAATAGCAACTCAATTTTTTCTACTATCCGTTTTTGCTCTTGAAGTGGCGGGAGGGCTATGACTATAGTTTTTATAGCGTTTAAACTAATGCCGGAAATAATCCCTGACATCTTTTGCATAAAGCTATCTATAAAGATTTGACTTTGTAGGTAGTAATATATAAATCTAGGTTCAATTAGTAGCGGATTAAAACAACATAGTTTATTGCCAAAACATACATCACAATCAAGATGGCCTATCTTTTTACCTGCGCTTCCGCCCTCCACGCAGAGCAAAACACTATTTCTTGGAGCAATCTTAAATTTGCTTTCTTCAAAAGGAATTTTTACGCCATTTTCATAGTCTATCGAACCATCAAAGCCGACATCTTTTGTGGCTATATAGCATCTGCCGTCTTCTAAATTTGTATATTTCGTCAGCTTTTGAGTCTGGTTTATACTATCACCGGTGTAAATTTGGCAAATTTCCCCCAACCTCACCCACGTCCAACTACTAGGTATCTCAAACGGAATTTCATCTTCGATGCAGCGAGTTTCTCTGCCTATCTTCTCATAAGGGGAATTATCTTCACCTATAAAAATAGTAGATTGAGGGAATTTATCGGCTTTTAGCTTTTTGTCTTTAACTAGTCTTTGTTTTTCTTGTATTATCTTTTGTAGAAGTATTTCTACGCTTTCATCTTCTAAATTTTGTTCTACGAGCTTACCCTTGATAGCATAGTCAAGTATGGATTTTTTAAGCTTTGACGGGAAGTTTAAATTTAACTCGTCTAGCTTTTCTTTATCTTCTTTATACTTTTCAACAAGTGGCAATATCTCTTCAAGCTTATCTACTATACGTTTTTGTTCTTGTAGTGGCGGGAGGGGGATTAGAATGCTTTCCCAACTAGTTTTGTTTACTATTGGAGTAGCCGTTCCTGTGGCTTTATCTTGTAGCTGCTCAAAAAAATAAGACGACAATAAGTAATAAAAAATAAATTTATAGCTACTAAAAAATGGTGTTAGCGAATTTATTTGTTGATTAAAGGATACAATTCTATCATTAAAATAACATTTACCTAGAGACCCTCCTATACAAACCATTAAGATAGAACCTTTTTCGACAACCCTCCCTACTTCGGTTCCCTTTTTGCTTAACTTTTCATTATTATAATCTATTCCAGAATTTGTAATGTCAGCAGGCTTAATAAACGGCATATAATCTCCGTAAAAATCTCGCACCTGTGTAGAAGGAGTTGAGCCAGTTTGAGTCGCCCCCATGCTACCTAATCTCACCCATGTCCAACTACTAGGTATCTCAAATAAAATTTCGTCTTTAATAAAACGAGTTTCTTTGCCTATCTTCTCATAATGTAAATTATATTTACTTGACAAAGAATAAAATTATGGTAGAGACCATAAGAACAGTGCGTATTATTTAGTATGTAATAAATTAATAATATTATAATTTCAAAGACAATAAAATACCCAAAATAAAATTTCTAAAAGCATATAGGATGAAATTTATAGGCATTATACTTCTACTACTAACAAGCATATTTTTAATAGCCTGCTCTGCAAATCAAGCAAGCAACAAGATAAACAACTCTGAACTAGAAAATTTAGCTAGTAAATATGGTGGGGTTTATGTGTTTAATCAAAAATTTGTTGAGGAGATAGAGAAAAGAGAAGCTGAGAGAAAAGAGCTAAGCAAATCGCTTGGCGACAAGATAAGGTCAAACCCTAGAAAAATAAAACAAGGGGATAAATTTATAACTATATATGATGTTGATATGACATTGGTAAATGAAAAACCCCCACGAATTCTCTCTAATGGCAAACAATACCATACAATTAACACTTACCAAAAAGCTGTAAATTTATCAAAAACATATATTGACAAGGTGATAAACCATATAGGACAAGAGAATTATTATAAATCTACACCAGATATTAATGTGTGGTCTTTTTATATTGATGATAACAATAACATAGTGCCTATTGAACTAACAGTAACATATAACTACAAAGTCAAAAAATATGGCTTATTTGGTGATGAAGGTAGAGGCTTTTCTTTATCAAAAGGCGAAATACGTACTGCAAAGGGTGGAAATAAATTTATCCTTAATAACAACAAATTTGAAAAAGTGAAATAAAAATGAGCCAAATTTCAACCAAAGAATAAATAATAAAATTTAAAGACTACGCTGATATAGCTGATGCAAGTTATGCAATGCTTCACTGGGTAAGCGAGAATGAGAAAAATGGACTAGATGATCTTTATAGTAAGGTTGGCAAAGACAATGCCCCTGAAAACATTGTAAATTCTTACAAAAAACAAGAGATAGAAAAGCCTGTTTGGAGATATGCAGATGGTATCAAAAAAGGTGATGAGATAACTGAGGACAATCAAACCAAACAGTCAAAGATAAACAATCGTAATTCTGGCAAACCAACTGCCTACGCCCTAACCATAGAAGCTCGTTTTAATCAAGATATGATAATAACCAAACCAAAAGTAAATGAGCAAAGTGAGCCAAAAATAAAATCCATAGATAACGAAGTTCAAAGTTTTATCGCTACACCTGACGACAAACCACCATATATTTTTGTAAATAAAGAAAACTACCACCAAATTTCTCTTCGCACAAAAGACTTTGTCAATCGCTACGAGCTAGTCCATCACATCAAAAATACATCTATCACTGGCTTTAGCTCGACAGTCTTTTATGATAGTAAATTTAAAAACTACATCATAGGCTTTAGAGGAACTGAGCTAGGGTTTAAAGACCTAGTATTTACCGATGGCATGATAGCCCTTTTTGGTACAGGACTAAACCAAATAGCCTCTATGGCTATGCTAAAGAGCGATATGTATAATGCTATAAAAGAGTATAAATCAAACTCAGGTGATACAAGCGAAATTTCTAACCTAGTCTTATCAGGTCACTCACTAGGTGGTCACTTGGCTCAGTCCTTTGCCTTTTTATATACCAAAGATGTAAAAGAGCTATATACTTTTAATGCCCCTGGATTTGGTGGTGCATTTGCTAGTTTAGTCACTATATCTTTAAGATTTGTAAGCTTTATAGCTAAGGCAATAATGAAAGGCGTAAGGTGGGTGGCAAGACTTCTTGATCCGAATGGCTTTATAGGAGGCATCGCAAACTCTATCTTTAAAAAGATAAAGGGTATGCTAGGCTTTAAAGATGACAAGAGTACGCTAAAAGAGTGCGTAGATACAGTCAAAGATAACGAGCAAGCTTGCAAAGAACTAGGAGATAAAAAGGTAAGTTCTAATATCAATAAATCTAGCAAAGCAAGCTCAGGTATAGAGATACATCATTGCGATAGCGTAAGACATAAAATTTATGATAAAAACGATGAGGGACTATTTGACGCTAGTGATGATAGTGGCAAGGATAGCTTAAAAAGAGACTGGAACCAACTCTATGAGCCAAGCACTTCGGTGATATCTGATCTTGGATTTAGATATGGGTTAGGAGCCTTTACTAAAGATGGAAATGAGGCAGAATTTGACTATAAAAATACAGACAAGCTACATCTTATCAATGTCTTAGTCGCTTCGCACTATATAAAACAAATCGTTGAAAGCTTATGCTTAATGGAGTATCTACTAAGCAATGAAAAAAATGAGCAAAAGATAAAAGACAAAGATATAGCAGGTGCTCTAGACTACTTAAATGACTATATACAAAGTCTAAGCTTTAATGTCTACTTCTACAAAATTTCTCTAGGCTATCTACCAAAACTAGGCAGCGAAGATAAAAAAGGCTTAGTATACTTGAGAGCGTGATATATCCTATAGCTCTATATGTAAATGCTCTAGGCTTTGAGGATGAAAAAGAGGCGCCAAATTTAGAAGACCCTGTAAGCTCGCTTTTGTACTACAAAGAGAAAGATAAATTTGTAGATATGATAGATAGGGACGAGATAAAGGCACTAGACGCTAAAGATATAGCTAGTAAGGTAAAAAGTGGCGATGCAGATCTTTTCTTTGCTATCTACTCGTTTAGATACTTTATGCTAAGCAAAAAGGTCGATCTAGCGGCATTTAAAGATCGTATGGGCTATATATCTGACTTTTTTAAGATAGTAAGCTCGCATGTAAATTCTAACTCAAGCGAAAAAAAGCTAGAAGAGTACATAAACGCAAGGCTAGAAATTTATAGAAGTGCTTATGAGCTGAAATTTGAAAGCTTTAAATATGCGGACGACAATAAACACTATGTGGCGATAGCCAAGACAAATACGGAGAAAAAGATCTATCAGGGCATAGTGCTAATGCATAACTTTAAGCTGATAGACAACGTGGCAAAAGACGCCAAAAATGATGTGGCAAAAGAGTACTTAAATGTGATAAGACTTGAGCCAAACGAGCTAATGCATATCAGTGATGGCAAGGTAGATATATTTTTAAGAGATAAGAGTATATTTGACATAAATAAAGTTAGCTCTGATCTGGATATAGACTTTACAAAGCTAAAAACGCAGGTTTATATCATAGACAAGCCACTAAGCACCGCCACCGAGCAATCAGACTATCCACTATACTTTAAAAAAGAAGAGGACGGGGAGGAGTCAAATTCTAACCTGCTAAGCTTTGCTCACCAGCCAAGAGATGAGGATAAAGACAAGGGAAGACTAAGTGTTACCTATAAAAACTCACAGGCTAGCATACTAAACTACTCACTAAAGTCTAAATATAGATCTAAAGCCAACAAACAAAGAGACCAAAGAGTCGCTTGAAAAAGCAAATGAGAGACTAAGCTTAGAAAAGCAAAGTAGCGCTCTAAGTGCTAGCGGTACTGCGTTTGCTAATCCAATAATAGAAGATGACGTGGTAGTTTGCCCACATGGTGGTCACGTGATACTAAAAAGTAGAACAGGCAGAAGCATAAGGTCAGACGATCAAGGTGTGATACTTGATGTGGACTTTATAAGCTCACCAATAGTTGGCTGCTCAGCACATAATCCTTGCACCAATGTAGCATACGTGCCAAGAGCGGCGCTAAGTCTAAAAAGCATGCATAACAACTATGCTGTTATGCAAGATCTAGTACCAGCGTGCCTAAGTAACACTAGCTCACCACTAAGATGCATAAAAAAAGAAAATAGGATAAAGCTAGCTCATAGCGTAGGTAGTCCAACATCTGAAAACAATAATGCTGCGGTGCTAAATCCAAATTTAAATAGTGCTCACATAAGACTTCATGTAAAATCAGCTCTTAATCAAGCAGACAACCTTGCTGTTTGCATATATAAGCTAAATGATGTGGAGCATAAAAACCAAGAGGGATTTAAAGAGATGGAGCTAAATTTAGATGAAGGTAGTGATGTTAAAGACAAAAAGCTAAAAGAGCATCTAAGCCCTCACTTTAGAGAGGATAAATTTAGTATCTCGTCATTTAACTTCAAATACTCGCTCATGGATAAGAATTTCATCTTTATAACGCCTAAATATATAGAGGCTATATACAAAAATACAACGCTTCCAAAAAGTGGTATAGGATTTTTTCAGTTTGTAGATGATATAAGCGATGAGAGTAACCTTATCTATGTCAGTAAATATAATGACGATATAAATACAACAAAAACAGTAGTGGTGGCTTAATAGTCTATGTTTAGTGAAAAATCAAACGCCACCTTGAAACAATCTGTGTGTCTTCTGAAATTTTCGCTACAAAACCTTTAAATATTATTAAGAAAATTTTATCTATTCCTTATAAAAAGCTTAGACATTTTATCTGTAAAAGCTAGTTTTTAGAGATAATGATTTGTCTGAGCTTTTATATTTTTATTCTATTATGAGAATAAAAATATTGGCCGTCTGCCAAGACCTTACAGCAAACTCAATTTGAGTTTGCTAAATAAGTATTATTATACATACTATGAAAAAAATTACTTGATGCTTGTATATTGATAGATGATATTATTTTATGAGTGTGTCAAGAAGGAAAAATGGTTTCTTGGTAACTTAAAATAAAATAAATATTTTTTAATATTAAAATTTATTTTTAATATTTACTTAAATAATAGATATAACGAGTTGGTTTTTTATAATTTCCACACAAGCTCGCATGATTCTTGGTGTCTTTATAAATTTTAAAAATTTATGAAAAAACATGCTAAAATTACCTCAAGCTTAAAAATTTGCTACATAAAATTTTATTTTGCTACAAACTTTAAGCTATATTTTATGAAAGGTGACTGCAATATAATATTGTAGAAACATCGTAGTTTAGGTATTTATGGTGTCACGGGGGAGACTTGAACTCCCGACCTCCGGCTTATGAGATAAATTTTTAAATATCACTTAAAGCCCTGCTACATCACCATTACAAACAACTTTTTCCAATAAGCATTAGTCGAGTGTCCCACTTTTGTTCCACTACAGAAGCATGGTGCATTTAAAAAATCGTAATGGAATTTATTACTACCGAAGTGTCATCACCCCAAAAGCAAGAAAAGTTTTTAATTGTTCAAGAGAGTTGTGTTTCTCCTTGGGGACTTGTTCCATATTAAAAGCCAGAAAATCTGCTAGAATTTATGATAGATATATTTATCTCATAACAAAGGCAGTGGATATGAAGCTAAATCAAGGAATTATAGATTCATTAGTTGATAGTTTTATGCAAGTAAAGGTAGACAAGAGCATAAAAGAGCATTCGCTTTATGATAAAAAGATAGATATTGACTTTGCAGATGCACTAAATCAGCACTTCAAAGAAGCCTTAAAAAACGATAGCTTTCCTGAATTGCTCAAGCAAAGCAATGAGGCTTTGATAAATAAAGCCAAAATTTTATCTAACAACTTAGATGAAGCTATAGACCAAGATGATAAAGCCAGTATAGCTCAAACCTTGCTTGAGAAACATATATTATCACTAAACTACCTTATATCAAAGCTTGATAAAAGCACAAACCTCGTTTCTAAAAAGCTTAAATTTTTAAACAAACAAGATGAAAACCATAGCTTTGAATCAAACAATATAGATAGCTTTCAGGATAATATTGAGACCCTTGATGAGACACATGGACTACCTCTTAATAAAGAAGGCATAAAAAAATTTAACTAAAAATTTCTCACATGCCATAATAACAACTGCCAAGCAACAATATGGACTCAACACACCTATTAAACTAATAAAAACCAAAGATGATGAGAGGAGTGTAGAGCAGATACTAACTAGCGGTAGTCACATCATAGGTAAACGCATAAAAGTAGGTGATAAAAGCTTTAGTGTAGGTATTTTAAATGATGAAATAAGACAAGAATATGAGATAGTACCATGCTCTACCAGCCAAAGAAAGGCAGAGAGTAAAGAGATCATCACACTAAAAACAGCATTTGAAAATTTTATAGCAAATACTAGCATTAGTCAAAAATGGTCAAATAGCACCATGGATCTGGTAAATATTGTAGGAAACATACTATTTAAATTTTTTAACCCAAACAAAGATATTGCGGCCATATCACGAGATGATTTACTTAAATTTAGAAATACTTTGGCCCTCATACCAACCAAGCTAAATCAAAAAGCTAAATACAAAGACAAAAACTTAGAGCAAATCATACGCATAGGTAAAAACGATCCCAAGCTATCACAAGTAACCATACAAAAGTATATGATAAGGGTTATTCAGTTCTTTAAGTATTGCTATAACAGTGACTACATAAGTAAGAGCATCGTAAATGATCTAAATGTAAAAGTAGAGATAAATCCAATGGAGCGTAAGGTGCTACCTTACAGCAAGGATGAAGCCAACACTATCTTTAAAATAGTCCAAAATTTTAAAGAGACTAACACAACATCTAGCAAACGCATAAGTGCAAATGATTTATACTATATAACCATGATAGCAGCATATAGCGGTATGAGAATAAATGAGATAGTTCAGCTAAGAGCACGTGACATCGTGCAGCATAATAATGTGCTTTGCTTTAACATAAATAGAGATGATGGTAAGAGTACTAAAAATATAAATTCCATAAGGCTTGTACCAGTGCATAGCAAGCTAATAGAGCTTGGATTAATGGAGTTTATAAAGCAAAGAGCTAGTTCAAATAAAAGCATTTTTAAAGTAAGTAATAAAGACTTTTCTGAAATTTTTAGATCACAAATACAAAGAAAACTAATAAGTAGCGACAAACAAAAGACTTTTTACTCTTTTAGACACTATTTTATAGATACGCTTGTCCAACAAGAAGTAGAGCCAAATATCATAGCTCAAATAGTAGGACATGAGAAACAGTATAAAATTTTACTTGGAACATATGCTACAAATATAAATGCTAGTGTATTAAAAGCAAAAGTTGAAATGGTAAGTTACTAATATATCTCATAATACATTTTATTACGTAACTTTACTTCACTATACCTTACTATACTTAACCATACTTCACATAACTTTACTATACGTAATTTACGTTACTATACTTAAGTATACCTATTTTACGTGATTTTACCTTATGTAACATTGCATAAAATTATGCTACCATACACTTTAATTATCTAGATTCACCCCTATTAAGCATCAACATTTTTATATGTTGATAAACTTACTTAGCAAGCTCAAATTGAGCTTGCTGTAAGGTCTTGGCAGACGGCCAAAATTTTTCTTTGGCCGAGCAAAAGAAAAATATAAAAACTTAGACGAAACTTTATCCACTAAATATGACTTTTGGTAATAAAACGTTTAAATTATAACTAAGGATTTAATAAAAAACTTGAGAATATTTAATATCTAGCAATAAGAATTTTTAAAGAGCAAATAGATCGTTTTATAATGGTTCTTTAAATTCCTAATGAAATGTAGATGCTAGGCTACCAGCAAGATAAGCCTATTAGTATAATAAAATCAACCAGCTACACTAAATTTAAATATCCATTTATTATCGACCTTATACTATAGGTACTTAGTAGTCTATGTATTTGGTTTTAGGCTAAGCCGTCTGGTAAAATGTCTTAAAATACTATTATTGATAAAAATTTATATTAGAATTGATAAAAACAAGATCAATATATGAAGATAAAAATTGCGACGAGTTTTAAGCTCGTCGCAAAGCTTTCTTAGAAGTCGGTATGAATTTTTTGGTCTACCTCTATTTTAACGGTATGCCCATTGATTTCATACATACTTTCGTAGGTCCTATTGCCACTATTGGTATCTGTTGTTCTTTTCCATTCATGGTTATCTAAATTAACTCTATCGTGATCATCGCCCAAAATTTTTAATCTAACGTCTTTATTGTCAGTTATATCTAAAACATTTTTCGGACTAATCGTTAGATTAACTGCGCCGTTCGCTCCGTCATCTCCAAGCTTAATTTGTTCAAATTTATAAACTTTATCGCCCAGATTCGCTACATTATTTAGATCTACGCTTTCTTTAAATACTAAAGTATCCGTACCGTTGCCGCCGTACATTCTATTGTTATTTGCGTTAAATTCTACCGTATCATTACTGATATCTTGCTCTACTTTTATAGTAAACGAAGATGCTACGCTGTGATTTGAACCACTTGAATCAGCCGTTTGAGCCACCACTTTTACGTCATAGGCTTTTTCCGGATTTACGTTTATTTGAGTCGAAATGTGACCGTTATCTATATCGGCTTTAGTTAGTCCTTCTAGCTCTTTCATAACAGTTTTGCTATGATCGTTCGGATCTGTATAAGTAAGAGAAATTTTATCTCCCTCTCTAGCGTCTTCCGGCAAATATAGCGTTACGTTATGCAAGCCCTTGTTGCTCGCATCTTCGCTTTCGCTATAAGAGCTTATATATTGCATTTTTTCTAGCTCGACCTCGTTAGTAGACGTTTGCTTGTATTCGCCTTTACTGTTAGTTAATTCAGCTTCTGCGCTATACTTATGGCCTACACTCACATCTATATCTTTTAGATTTAACGCTCCTCCTTCAAGAGATATCTTGTTACCATTAGCACTTTTAGCAACAAGTTCACCGTTTTCTTTTTCAAGCGTAAAATTTTCGGTTCTGGTGACTTGACCGTCGGTTTTTATAGTAACGCTAATCTTATCTCCGGCCATAACGTTGCTTGGAAGCTTTAGACCAAGAGTAGTTTTACCGGCATTGCCGTCTATCGCCGCTTCGTCTCTGCTTAGAACTTTATTGCGACTTAAGTCCTCGGTGAATACCGCTTCGAGTTTTCCGCTAAAGCCCATATTTAAATTTATATTCTTATTGTCTATCGTTTTATCTTCGCCGTATGCGTCGGTTAACGTAGCTTTTACCGTAGTCGGAACCAATGCTGGAGCCGGATTTCCCGAAGTTGGCGCAGTATATGCAAGCTTAACGTTAGGAATTTTTATCGCGTTGTCTACTACGTCTAGTGTTTCGCCGCTTGACGAAACTGCCTTTATTTTACCGTCTACGCTTTTTAGCTCGTATTCTCTAGGCGTAGATTCTGTGCTAATCTCTACTTTTAATTTATCGCCGATAGATGCGTTGTAAGGTATAGTCACAGTTGCCGTAGTTGTATAAATATTGCCATCTTCGTCGGCTTCTACGCGGTCTATTGTGCCATCCCTATTTAGATTATCTTCGTCGAACGTTACCTTAATAGGCTTATCATTTAGTCCTCTCTCTAACTCTATAGGTTTTTCTCCGGTTGTGCCCTTATTAACCCCAGTGCTATCTTCTAGCGTTACTTTCGTAGTCGTTTGTGTACCAACTTGAACGTTTACTGGAACTTTGATAAGCCCTTCTTCGATATTTACTGGATTACCGTTTTTATCCACAGCACTTATGGAGCCGTCATTATTTTTAGTAAGAATGTACTCTAGCTTTCTATTGCCGCTTGGCTCGCTTGGCTCATTTTTTATATCTACCGTTAGTTTATCACCGGTTACTATTTTGCCAACAGGTAGTGTTATAACAGCATTCGTCTTGCTTGCTGTTCCGTCTTGATTAGCTTCGGCTCTACTTAATTTAGCGTCCCTATTAGTATCCTCCTCATAAGTTACCATTAACGAATTGCCGCCGCCGGAAGCTTTTTTAATATCGTTTGTTGAATGCACAGCTACGCCTTTACCTTCGTAATCGACTACCTCGGCGCTAACTTTCGTAGGACTTACGGAATTAATAGGAACAGAAACTTTAACTATTTTATTATCGTCGGCTTCTATCGGCGTACCTATTTTGTTTTTAGCGGAATCTATTTCGGTAATTTCAAATTTTCCGTTCGCATTTTTCTCGATGAGGTATGATTTCTCGGAATTATCACCTATCTTAAGTTTTAATATATCGCCGTTAACAGTATTTGACGGAAGCTTAATGCTCGCCGTCGTTTCATTTGCCGTAGTGGCTATAACCCCGTCGTTATTTTTGTCTTCGTCGAACTTAATTAACATATCGTTATTTAAGGTATCCATAGATATATTATTTTTAGCCTCTGCAACCGCTCCGTTTTTATCGGTAACGCTAACCGAAATCTTCGTGTCGCCGCTCGTTTTTAGTTCTATATCTTTTATAGTTACCGCACCGTCTTTTATTTCTAATTTTTCGCTTCCTTTAGAAAGAAACAGATTGCCGTTTGAATCTTTTTCAACGATATAATCCTTTTGGGTTCCATCTATATCAATAGTTACCTTGTCTTTTTCCAAGATATTATTCGGAAGCGTGATTTTGGCGGTAGTTTTATAGATCGCTAGATTACCTCCGCTTGCGCTTTCAGGTCTTGAGAGTAGCGAATTTTCGTTATCGTCTTTATCAAAAGCTATTGAAACTCTATTTAGATTAGAGACTGTTACTGTGGCTTTAGCCTCCGTACTCTCATCTACAGCTACACCATTGTGGGTAGCCGCTGAGAGTACTTTGGCTGTTACTTCGGTTTTCTCGCCGGTTTTCATCAATACGTCTTTTATAACAAAACCTTTTTTATCCGAAGAAAGTTCCATTACGTTGTTGCTATTTTTGTCCTCCGTTATTTTGCTAATCTTTGAACTTTTACTAGCATCTTCTCCTTTTTTGTTAAGTTTGTGAATAATGTAAGTTGTTTCAGTTGCATTTCCGTTAGGATCTTTGATGGTTACTTTTACTTTATCACCATTAACAGCATTTGATGGAATTTTTATAGTAACGTCGGTTAGGTAGTCGCCATTTGTGTTTTTTCTAGCATCGTTTCTGCTTACGCTTGTACCGCCTTTTGCGTCTTCAAATATTACTTCTGGAGCCTTGATGTTCTCTATCTGGGTAGTCGCCTCTTTGCTTACGTCCGTCGTTACCGCATCGTCATTCGTTCCTTTTCGGTAGTCTAAGGTAGCCTTTACGGTAGTTTTTTCGCCGGCTTCTAGCCCTACGCCTTTGAGTATATATTCGTATTTTTGATTTGAAGTCGGTTGAGCGGACGGGAATTTACTTTCTAGGTCAGGATAATTGCTCGGGTTATTTGACGTTATAGAGTTTAAAAATCCTTTTGTGTCCGTGTGGATAGTGTATTCTCTCGTTTCGGTCGTCTCTTTGATAGGATCTTTTATTTCGAGTTTTAATATATCGCCGTCTCTTACGTTTTTAGGGATCGAAATGATTGCATCTATTTCATTTACCTTGCCGTCCTTCATACTGTCTGATCTTGATAGCGCGTTGTCGCCGCCATCTACTTTTACGCTTTGTTTTTCGGCAAATTCTACGTATATGCCCTCTTTTTCGACTATAACTTCGTCTTTATTAGATACGTCGCTTTTTTTCGTGCTTCCGTCTTTTTCTAAAACTACGGCATTTTCTATAGTCGTCTTAAAATCTCTAGATACCGGTACGCCTTTTAGCGTAATACTTTGTTTATCTGCCGAAATAGTCGCCGTTATACCGGAAGCTATCGGAGTCTCAGTAGTATCCGAAAGATCGCTTAGTTTAAGCTTTATATTAGACGTAATGTCTGTTGTAATATCAAATTTTAAATAATCGTCAGCCGCCTTAACGCCGTAAGGAAGCTCGATCTTTGCCGTCGTAGTTTTTAGATTACTATCGCCGCTTCTGTTTTCATAAAAATTTAGCATTCCGTTGTTATTAGAATCTTCCGTGAAAGTAACCCTTGGAGCGACTTTAGGCGTAACATAGTCTTTTCCTTGATCGCTAGCATTGCCGTATTCGTTTGTTATCGTAGCGGTAACGATCGTTTGATCGAAATTTCTAACTTTAGGATTAGGCGTTACAGTTTCGGTGGAGCCGTCCGATTTTATATTTTCAAAGCTATTTGAACCGTTTAGCATAAAGCCGTTGCCTTTTAAGTCGTCTAAAATTTCTTGAGTAATTTTGACGTTAAATGTTTCGTTGTTGCCTCCGCCGGAGATTTTTATATTTAGTATATCACCTACCTTAACTTTCTCACTCTCTAGCAGATTGGTTTGATCTGGTATAGTTATTTTTACTGGAGAAGTATCTCTAGCCCCATTTTCTTCACGAGATAAAATACCATTATTATCTACGTCTTCTGTAAATTCTACTACCGGTGGCTTAGGTTTATCGGATACTAGTTTTACTTCGTCGTATGCACTTTTGCTAGTATTTTCTACCTTGTCGGTAATAGTCGCATCCACTCTAGAAGTTTGTCCGTTTCTAACTGGAACGTCTAGCGAGTATTTATTGCCGTTATCTATCATAGCTTGAGTTATAGTTATTTTTTGCGTCGTAGGACTAGGGCTCGTTGGATCCTTGATAGTTATGTTTAGCTTATCACCAGCGGTTACATCGCCTGGAAATTTTATCTCGACTTTTGAGGTATCTATCTTGCCGTCGCTCGCGTTTTCGGGATTATTTAGTATACCGTCACTCGTATCGTCAGGGTTTGTAGGATTATGTTTAGGATTCGGCGTATCTTTCGCGTTCTTATCTTCGACAAACGTAACAATCGGTGCTTCAGCCGTAGTATCGGTAGTTATCGTATCTCTTCCTTCACCGCCCTTATTTCCGGCCTGATCTGTTATATAGGCACTTACGGTAGAAGTTTTTCCGTTTTCAACAGGAACGTCAGGTATAACATAACCGTTGTTTTTTATTTCAGGAGTAATGGTTTTGGTTATATTCTGGGTCGTATCGTCTGGCTTAGTAATAGTAATTTCTAGCGTATCTCCTACATTTGCATCCGCAGGAACGGTAATTTTAACAGGAGTCGTATTCGGATCTTCGTTTGCTTCATTTTCGCTTTTATTTAAAAATCCGTCATTATTTGCGTCTTTCGTAAATTCTACGGTTGGAGTAGTCGGAGCAATCGTATCGGTAGTTATCGTATCTCTGCCTTCACCGCCGGTGTTTCCGTATTTGTTAGTTATAGTGGCGGTTACTACAGAATTTTTGTCATTTTCTACCGGAACGTCGGTCAAAACGTGTCCGTTATCTATAATTTGCTGTGTTATAGGTACTTGTCTAGATTCGCTAGAACCATTTGGTTTATAAATTACGATATTTAAAGTATCTCCAATTTCGACGCTGCCGTCGTTAGGAACGGTTATTCTTACCGTCGTTTTGTTTTGATCGCCGTCGATATTGTTTTCGTCTTTATTTAGTAGGTGGTCACCATTTTCATCTTCCGTAAATTTTACGGTCGGAGTAGGAGGTATAATGGTATTTGTCGCATCCTGCGTATCCAATCCACCTCCCCTTATTGCAGAATAATCACTTATATAACTACCTCCATTATCCGGTAAATTGCCATAATTAGCATATATGTTACTAATGTGGCCTCCTTCTGCAAAGCTAGTAGAAGATAAGCTTACACCATCTCCACCATTACCACCTGCTTGTGGACCACCTGCAGCAGTTTCTTCTAGAGCATTAAGATCTGTTCCTTTTAAGATGGCTTGTTGTAAAGCTGAGATATCAGCTACTGTTTCGTTATTGTTAGAGTCTTGGTCTAGAGTTAGAGTGTCTTTACCTATTAAAGTTATATCTTTACCATCAGTTTGAGTTATTGTTACTTTAGAGTTAGAACCCTCTGTAACTATCTTTTCACCTTGGTATACAATATCTCCTACACTTAATTGTCTTACCTCTCCTGTTAAGTCATTAAGTGCTCTTGCTATTCCTCCATTTACGCTTTTAACTACTCCGGCTTCTTTAGCCATCATATTCTCCTTATTGTTTATAGTATTTGAAATTTTGAATGAATTATATAAATTTTAGAAGTATATGTCTATTGTACTGGGGTACAGTGTGAGGAACTATTTAACACATATCATAAATATCATACCAGTCAACATGTATATCTTAGTGTCTTAATATATAGTATAAATATATCAATTATGGCTTTTTAAAATATAATATCACTTTTATACATATTGAAAATCATTATATATTTCTATATAATTACTCAAATATTTTAAAAGGAGTTTAAATGCAGAGAAAAATCGCGCTTAGCCTCGTTTTGGTCGGCGTTTTGGCTGCCGCGCAAGACGAAGTAGGGCTAAAATCGCTAGAAGGCGTAACCGTCACGGCGCAAAGATCGTCTCAAAGCGTAGACGAGATAAGCAAAAGCGTCTCGGTAGTAGATAAAGAGACGATAGAAAGAAAGCTTGGCAAAAGCGTACCGGAGCTAATCAGCGAGGCGCCGGGGGTTTCAATCGTAAACGAAGGCATGGACTCGGGTACCGTAAACGTGCGAGGTTTTAGTTCGTCTGATTACCGCGTGCCAATGTTCGTAGACGGACTTAGATTTAGAGGTAGGCCGGCGTTTGAGTATTCGATATTTACGCCCGATCAAATCGAAAGGATAGAGATAATAAGAGGCCCCGCTAGCACGCTTTACGGTACAGATGCCTTTGGTGGCATAGTAAATTTAGTCACCAAAAGAGCTAGCGGAGACGTGCACGGCGACTGGGCGCTATCTGATACGTATCTAAGCACCCAGTATCAAAGCGCGAACAAAGGCGTGCAAAACCGCTTACAACTCGGCGTAGTCGGACACGGGTTTGACGCTTTGCTGGGCTTAAACTACAAGCACGGCAAGGACTACGACACTCCTGCGGGTAAAATCCCAAATACAAGGTATAACTACCGAAGCCTTGATTTTAAAGGCGGATATAGCTTTGCCGATTTTCACAGGCTTGAGCTCGTAACTAGATACACAGAGTCGCAGCGCGGCGTAGTCGGTACGGCGGTCGGTGCTCCCGGAACGGCGAATAAAAAAGGCTTTCAAAAATACATAAAAGAAGCGCCTCTTAGAGAAAAATACGTAGCGCTAAACTACGAAGGCAACATAAACGACAAATTTATATTAGATTCTAGCTTGTATTACAGAGAGCTTTATACGCACCTAAATATAAGGCCCTACATCGGCTCGTTTTCGCCTAGGCAAGTCGATAACTACGTAAACGGACCGAAGGTCTACGGCGGTAAATTTATCGGTAAATTCGTAGGCGACAACCTAACCCAAACCTACGGCGTAGATTTTTATTACGAGGACTGGGATAGCGTGTATCAAAGCGTAAATAACGGCCCTAGATTTCGCAATAGGCTAAGAACCAAACAGCTTGACGTCGCCGGGTTTGGATTGCTTGAATACGCGTTTAGCAACGACGCGATTTTAAGCGCAAATTTACGCTACGACCGCATAAAAACGTCCTTTGATATGGATAGCTCGATGAGTCCCGCCGTAAGAGCGCTATACGAAAACGCCAACGATAGAAAAGACGGCAGAGCCAGCTACGGCCTGGGACTTATTTATCCTATCGCCCAGGGGCTTGAGTTCATAGGAAATTTCTCGACTTCGTTTAGGGCTCCTATGAGCGGCGAGGTTGCTCCGATACTTACGTTTTCAGGCAGCGAGGCGTATCTACCGAACCCTGATCTAAATATCGAAAAAGGCGTTACCTACGAGGCCGGACTTCGCTATACGGATAAAGCGCTTAGATCAAATTTGATATTTTACACGGGAGATTATAAAGACCTGATAGTCGAGCGAAACTGGCAAAGCGGCGGCGTGACCTACTATCAATCGCAAAACGTAAATAGAGCCAAGATAAGCGGAGCGGAATTTGACCTCGCTTATAAAATTTTATCAAATTTGGAGTTTAAAACAAATCTCGCCTACACGCGCGGCAAAAACAAGCAAACCGGCAAACCGCTTCCGGAGATCGCTCCGCTTAGTGGACGCGTAGCCGTTTCTTATTCGCCGGAGTTTTTGGCAAATTCTTACATAGAGTATAGCGGCGACTGGGCGGCGAGAAAGACGCGTATAGATGATAGCGTAGAGCGCGAGCGAGCGGGATATTTCGTACATAACCTATACTTTGGCAAGAGCCTTGGCAAACTAGGCTTCTTAAAAGATTTTAGCCTAAATTTCGGCGTCGAAAATATCTTTGACAAAGAATACGCTCCAAGCCTAAGCTACGAGCTAATCAGCCAGCCTAGAAGCGCTAGCAACCCGCTAATAAATCCGGGTAGAAATTTCAAACTAGGCTTTAAGGCTAGCTTTTAAAATTTAAATTTACCGAGCGGGTTTTAAACAAGTCCGCTCAAAAGCCCTAAAATTTACTAATTTAAGGATCAAATTTGAAAAAAATCATATCCGCTTTATTGCTGCTGGCAGCGACGCTGGGCGCGCTTGAATTTACCGATCAAAACGGCAATAAACTCCACTTCGACCGCTCCGTTAAGAGCGTAGCGCTGTTTCCGGTGCCGCTAGCTTCGTTTTCCCTTAGCGTCGAAAACAACGTATCTCGCCTAGCCTCCGTCCATCCGATGGCTAAGAAAAATATCGAGCGCGGAATGCTCGGAAAAATGATAAAAGGCGCGGCTAGTATCCCCGCAGGCGGTATAGGAGAGGATTTTACTCCAAATATCGAGGAGCTGCTAAAACTATCTCCGGATCTTGTCGTGCAGTGGGGCATGAGAGGCGAAAAGATCATCGAGCCGCTGCAAAAAGTAGGGCTAAACGTAGCTTTGGTAAATTTAAGCGGCACGGAAGAAGATCCGCTTTTTTGGTTTGGGATGCTGGGTAAAATTTACGAAAAAGAGCAAAAGGCGGAGCAAATTTTACAAAATAGAGCCGAGGTAAGAGCTAAGATCGAAAATTTCGTAAAAGGGCTTAGCAAAAAACCGAAGGTTCTTTTTATATTCGGCCGAGATAAAAGCTACGAGGCAGCCGGCGGCGGGACGTATTTTGACTACGAGATAAAGCTAAGCGGCGGAGTAAATGCGGCGAATTTCGGGGGATTTAGAATTTTAAATAAAGAAGAAATTCTCACGCAAAATCCGGACGTTATCTTGCTTAGCAACTTTGACGAGCTAACTCCGCGGGACTTTTTTAACGACAAAATTTTAAAAAACGTAAAAGCAGTCAAGCAAAAAGCCGTCTACAAAATGCCTCTGGGAGGCGATATGTGGGAACCGCCTACGGGCGAATCGCACCTGGGCTGGGCGTGGTTTAGCGTGCTGTTTTCTGGGCAGGCGCATATAAATTTAAAAGACGAGATGAAAAAGAGCTACAAGCTGCTCTATGGTTACGATCTAAACGGCGATGAGATAGCTAAAATTTTACGCTTCGATCTAAACGGAGAGAGCAAATTTTACGAGCTTTTTAGATAATGAAAAAATATCTGTTTTTATCGCTTTTTCCAGCCTTTGCGGTCGTTTTTTCGCTGCTTGCGGGTAGGATTTCGCTTGAGGGGCTAATTGACTATTATCAAAACGACAAAGAGACGCTTTACGCTTTGATATTTGACCTGCGCTTGCCTAGGCTGATAGCGGCATTTTTGATAGGCGCTAGCCTTAGCGCGGCGGGCGTGATATTTCAGGCGATGTTTGCAAATCCTTTGGTAAGCCCGAATATCCTGGGCGTAGGCAGTGGGGCGGGATTTGGCGCGGTAGTTTGCATTTTAGCCTTCGGTAGTCCCTTAGCCACGCAAATAGGCGCTTTTATTTTCGGCTTTTTAGCCGTCATGATAGCTTACGTCCTAGGCGTTTTGGCAAACAAAAACTCAAAGCTCATGCTGGTGCTTGCAGGCATTATCACGGGCGCTATCTTTGAGGCGCTGATTTCGGTTGTCAAATACGTCGCCGACACGCAAGAAAAGCTACCTAGCATCGTATATTGGCTAATGGGAAGCTTAAGCGCCATATCTTGGAGCGACGTGGCAGCGCTTGCTCCCGTTTGCGTTAGCGGGCTTGTGCTTCTTAGCCTAATGGGCTGGAAGCTAAACATTTTATCCCTAGGCGGCGAACATGCAAGCATTTTGGGCGAGAGTAAATTTTTAGGCTTTATCTTTATCGTACTTGCTACGCTGATAACGGCCGTAAGCGTAGCGATAGCGGGTATCATCGGCTGGGTAGGGCTTTTGATGCCGCATGTTACGAGGCTGATTTACGGCTCCGATAACTCGCGGCTAGTTCCGATTTCGGCGATTTTAGGCGGTATATTTTTGATGCTAACCGACGTTGTGGCTAGAAGCGTGAGCTCGGCTGAAATCCCGCTAAGTATCCTAACCGCGCTTATAGGCGCTCCGATGATCGGCGTCATCATCGTTAAAAAGGGCAAAAGATGGTCTTAAGCGTAGAAAATTTAAGCTTTTCATACGAGCGCAAGCAAATTTTGCAAAATTTGAGCCTTAGCCTAAAAAGCGGCGAAACGCTTGCAATTTTGGGCCCAAACGGTATAGGCAAATCTACGTTTTTAAAGATTATTTTAGGGCTTTTGAAAGCAAAAGGCGGCCAAATCTTGATTGACGGCCGCGATCATGCCTCTCTTAGCGGTAAAGAGCGCGCCAAACTCGTAGGATACGTGCCTCAAAGCGAAAATATCGCTTTTAGCTTTAAGGTGAAAGATCTGATTTTGATGGGCGTAAACGCAAACGTCGGTATGTTTTCAAGGCCGAGCGCAGAGGATAGGGCGATGGCTGAGGAAGCCGCACGGATAGCGGGCGTTAGCGAGTATTTAAATTTAAACGTAGACGAGCTAAGCGGCGGCATGATGCAGCTGGCGCTTATAGCTCGCTCGCTCGTACTACGGCCTAAAATTCTCGTCATGGACGAGCCTACGTCATACCTCGACGTCTTTCATCAAAATGCCGTTTTAAGCCTAATCAAAAAGTTAAATAGCGAACAAAAAACTTGCGTGATCTTTACCTCGCATCATCCCGATCACGCGCTTGCGTCGGCGGATAAAACCTTGCTATTAAACGGTCCCTTAGGATATGAATTCGGCGCAACGGATCAAATTTTAAAGGGCGAAAATTTAACCAAACTTTTCGGCATAGATTTTATAAATTTAAACGTCGAAGATAAAAGGAGATTGCTGGTTAAATGGAATATCGATTAATTATAGAGTGCTTAGGCCTTTATAATAGCTTTTACAGACCATAAGCCATAAAACTATTATTAGGTGTTTGTAAATTTACTTAATCATTTTAGCTTGAAATAGTCTTATGTTTTATTGCAGAAAATTTATACAAAAATAGACAAATAGGTCATTTTACATAGATTAAAAAGACAAACAATTATAAAAGTTTAATGATAGAAAAGAATATCCCAAAGGAATTTCCTTTGGGATTAAAAAAACTAGTTAAATTTTAAATCTCGTGTACTACTACGTCTTTAATTTCTAAGGTTACGGTGTGACTTCCTTCTGTTTTTGTATAGACTGTATAACCATCGCTATTAGGGATAGCAGATTTATTCCATGTGCCTATACCTCCTTGTAGCGTTACATGATCGTCACCATTACCATCTATTCTTAACTTGTTATTACTATCAGTCATATCTAAAACGTCTTTAGCTGATAGATTTATATTGTTATTGCCTTGGGTTAAATCTAGTTTTTCGAAATTCTTAACTCTGCTAAAATCTATACTGCCGTCGGCGACTTTTAACGTATCATATCCGGCTCCGCCGTCGATAGTAGAGCTGCCGTCTATGCTTGCGTTTTTACCGATAGAGACGGTGTCATCACCTTCGCCTGTATTTATTTTTGCTTTGGTTAAATTCGCTCCAGAATTTATATTTATCTCGTCATTGCCTTTGCCCATATCAACATTAGAGTTTATGATAGAGCCATCTACATTTAGAGTATCTTCTCCTCCGTGAGTTTGTATTTCGGCGTTTTTGACAGTAGCACCGGCTTTAACGTTTATGGTATCTTCTGAACTATAATAATCCCTATGATCTGATCTTATATAAGTTTTATGCTGGCCATAGAAAAGACTCGGATCTTGGTCGCCAAATACCGCGCCAGACTCTATATTTACTTCATTTTTACCCTTGTCTAGTCCGATCTCTGCTTCGCTAAACGTACCGCCTCTTACATTCACCGTATCATTACCGTCGCCGGTATAAATTCTTGTGCCGGTTAAATTTGCTCCGGCATTTATATTTACTTCGTCGTTACCGCCATCCATATTCACTTGAGAATCTTTAAGCGTAGCATTATCTATTGTTAAAGTATCAATGCCCTCGCCCATATCTGCTTTGACTGTTACTTTAGCTCCTCCGTGCATCTTTATCTCATCGTCTCCGCCGTGAGTTTGAAGATGATTGGTATTAGTATAAGTAAAGTCGCCCGCTATATCTATAACGTCTTTGTTTTGGCTACCCATAAGGCTCTTTACTCTAGCTTCGCCACTTTGATGGAAATTCATATATTGCTTGCCTAGAGATTGAGAAGCTTGTATCGTTACATCTTTTAGTACGGCGTTTCCGGTTATGTTTAGAGTAGCTTTATCTGTTGATTTACCGCCTTCAAACTGCAATGTAGTACCATCCAACTCGGCATTATCTTTGATTTCTATCTTATCATTCTCTCCAGCTCCGGTGTTAAAATTACCGCCTTTAACCTTAGCATTACCGTTTACGGTTATAGTGTCATCTCCGGCTTCTCCTAGGATAGATGTAATATTTATATTAGCATTGCCGCTTATATTACTACTATGCTTTGGATATCTCTAGAAAATTTACTCCTCAACTCTGGAACCTCATTTACTATCATCCCTTTTATCTCTGGGTTGCTATTTGCTATTTCTAGTAAAAGACCTAAGCTTTTGTCATTAAGGTCTCTTAGTTTGATATTTTCTTTTTGCAAGCTTTCGGTTTTACGTATTAGAGATTGATTTTCTCTATCTTGGCTCTTTAACAATGCATTTTGTTCATCTATCTTTGATTGCTGATTGGCATGTGCTTTTAGTCTGTTTTTAAGATGTGTTATCTCATTATCTTACTCAGCTTGGGTCTCTCTTAAATCATCTAGCTCTTTTTCTAGCTGCTCTTTTTCTTTTAAGATTTTTGTGCTTTTCTCTCTATCCTCCTCTATGATTTTACTTTGTTCTGTTACTTGCTCAGCAAGAAGTTCTACCTTTTCTTTTAGCTGTTCGTCTGATGTGATGGTTATATTCTCTTGCATTTGTTCAAAAACAGAATTTCTAAGACCTGCTATTAAAGCTCTTTTTTCATTTGGCTCTAACCTAAAGTACTCGTCGCCCCACAAAGACTCTTTCTTTTGCATATACTTATTTGCTTCCGTTTCTATAAGCTTTTGAATTTTCTCTTTTAGCTCTTTCTCACTCTTATATTCACTTGCTATTTGGTGCATTTTGGTTAAATTCTTATGTCTATTTTTACCTGGCTTACCGCGAAGTACCTGACCTTCAAATGCCTCCGCTCCCATATCTTGTAGCTCTTTACCAAATTTTGCTGTTTTTGACCTGCCGCTAAATCTCAAATTTGCATGCTTCTCAAAGTTGTAGTTTGTAAAAAAGATATGAAAGTGCTTGGTCTTCTCGTCATTATGCTCGGCTACAAGCAGACACTTTACGCCATACTTTGCGCAGTATGCATTTATAAATCTCATAACTCTATCCATCTGTATGTTTTCATTTATAAATTTCGACTCTTCTTCGTTTAGCCCTTCTTTTGGCTCTTTCTCTCTATCTGTGCCAAACGTGATGATAATCTCACAAAAGCTACGCATATCTTTGCGCCAAGACTTTTTTATAACAGTATCTTTGCCATTTCGCTTTTGCGTATAGGACTGCGCGGCATAATCTTCTTTAAAGCTATCCTGAAAGCCTTTAAGTAATTTCTTTACAAAAGCCATATTATGCAGCTCATCATCTTTGCTGTTAGCATCTCTCATATTACCATTGCCATTAAATTCACTTAGGAGTTTGTAACGATTAGTAGCGATTGGATTCTTGTTGAGATACTTTATATGCTCAGTCTGATTTTTCTCACGGCACGCATGTGCAAATCTACCTATAGCCCTACCATATGTTAAAAAACCCGACCGTACGTTTAAAACTAGGTTGTGATCGTTTATTGTATATGCATTAGCCATGGCAAATCACCTCACCATATAAACATTCTTTCGTACTAGTAGTGCTAGTTACTATTAATGAAATTTTTTTCATTTTTATCCTTTTAAAAAGTATTTATAGTAATTACACCAATTTTGAAAAAAATCGTAGCTAGAAATGCAAAATTTTGTAAAAAAATTCATAATTAAAAAAAGAATAAATTAAGAATAATGAAAGGATGCAAGCTAAAAGTAAGTATTCATAGGGGTTTAGGATAAAAGTTTCAAGTAAAAATTTTTAAAAAATGAATTTTTATTGTATTAAAAGGGCGATGACTCTATCATCTTTGGAATTTTTAAGAGGCTGTCCCACTTTAGTAATTAAGTGTTCCACTCTTAAAGGAAATTTTAAAGAAAGGGAAAGAACAAAAGTATCACTGCTAGTGCCTAAAATAGTGTGTTCTGGTGTCACGGGGGAGACTTGAACTCCCGACCTCCGGCTTATGAGACCAGCGCTCTAACCAGCTGAGCTACCGTGACACTTTAAAATAAGTTTCGGATTATATAATTTTTAAACTTATTTGTAGATAAAAACTATCTTTATCTACAAACACAAAGTAAAAGCACCAAGAATCGATAAAACGTCTATTTTACGAAATAATTTTGAGCTAGAGATTTATCCTCGGGTGTAATACTAAATTTCTCGCTATCGATGCTAACTTCAAATTTATTTTCTCTGCTTGCTTTTGTATAAGCTAATGCAAGCCTTGCAGCAAGCTCTTTATCGGCTTTGCTAGCATTTTTACTTATGAAGCTAACAGCTCCCACGATGTCATCGCTCTCTTTAAATTTTACTTGATCAAATTTATCATTTGGATGCGCTAAAAGAGCGTTGTTATCGCTCTCGTCACGGCCTATTATCATTTTTGCACCATCTGGCAAGCGCAGATGCCTACCAAGCTTTAGCCACGTCACATCGATATCTCGCATCTCTTTATCAAAATTTAGATAATCCTTTATCTTCACAGCAAAGCTCTCGATCGTTAGCAAGCACCCACCTCCAGGCGTTGCAAAGTCCTCAAAGCCAAATTCCTTTGCCAAAGCAAGCTGCGGCTTTCTATCGCGCCCGCTTATATCAAGCAGCTTCTCTCTATCGACCCAACCCTCGCGCTCTGGCTTAGTTGGCGGCAAAAGTTTAGCACACATCGGGCGAAGCACCAAATCATCCTCGTCATCAGCTAGACGCTTAACCTGAAAGAGTGCGTCTCTGCGCTGACTCATCGGCCTTTGACCCACGACTTCACCAGTGATGATGAAATTTGCATTTTCACTTTTTAGCATATTTAGAGCTGTTTTAAACATATATCCGTGACAATCAATACATGGGTTAAACTGCTTGCCATAGCCGTATTTTGGGTTAAAAAGCACATCACGAAGATACTCATTTCTCATATCAACCACTTTTAAGCTAGCCCCAGCCAAAGCTACGCGGCGTCTTAAAATTTCATGTTTTTCTTCATCTACGCCAAATCCAGTATCCATATAAAGTGCGACCACTTCGATATTTTGATCGCTTATTAATTTCATTGAGAGCATGCTATCAAGCCCTCCGCTAAACAAAGCTAAAGCCTTCATTTTTGTCCTGAAAGTAAAATTTAAAGCCTAAATTTACTAAATCTAGGCTTTTATGAAGTTTATTTAGCAGCGTTAATTACGATTTTTTTAATCACTTCGCTCGCAGCTTTTAGACTGCTAACTGGCAAATACTCGAAGATGGAGTGAAAGTTATTTGCCCCTGTGAATAAATTTAGCGTTGGTACACCTTTTGCGGATATCACAGCGCCATCATATCCGCCGCGCATCGGCTTTATATTTGGCGTGATATTTAGCTCGCTAAAGGCATCTTTTGCTAGTTTTATCGGAAGTGAGTTTTCATCTTTTAAAAATTTAAAGACGTTTTCATAGCGTGTTTTTAATGTGATCTCACAACGTTCTCCATAAATTTTGTTAAAAGAATTTGCCATGTCGCTTAAAAACTCAAGCCTTTTTTGAAATTTTACCTCGTCAAATTCTCTTATGTCGATCTTAAGCGTCGTTTTTGCGCTGTTTCCGCTAAGCTCTTTCACCCAAAAATAGCCCTCTTTGCCCTCGGTGCACTCTGGCACTTCGCCGCCTGGCAAAAGAGAGATAAATTTATGCGCAAGAAGTAGCGAATTTACAAGCTTGCCCTTTGCGTTCATCGGATGAGCCGAAACGCCTTTAAAGACCATCGTGCAGTCAGCCGCGTTCCAGTTTTCGTATATTAGCTCGCCTATCTCGCAGCAGTCTAAGCAGTAGCCAAAGTCAGCTCCTAGCAAATTTACATCAAGCGCCTTTGCACCAAGCAAGCCCTGCTCCTCATCAGGCACAAAGCAGATCACGATCTTGCCATGCTTTATATCAGGATTTTGCATAAAAAAGCTAGCCATATTTACGATACTAGCGATCGCAGCCTTATCGTCAGCGCCAAGCAAGCTAGTGCCGTCAGTCACGACTATCTCGTCGCCAACGTATTTTTTAAGCTCTGGGTTGTCGCTAAATTTAAGATATATGCCCTGCTCTTCATTTAGGCAGATATCGCCGCCTGTGTATTTTACTATCTTCGCTTTTGTATCGTTTTTTTGCTCACTACTTGTATCTAAGTGCGCAAAAAAGGCGATACTTTGGGCGTTTTCGCAGTTTGCGGGGATCTTTGCTATCAAGATGGCATTATTTTGCAAGATGATATCTTTTATACCAAGCGAGCTAAGCTCTTCTTTTAAAAACTTAGCCAGCTCGTACTCGGTTGGGTTAGAAGGCATGACACCTTTTAACCCATTTTCTTTATTTGTTGTGGTGTTAAATTTTGTGTAGTTTAAAAATCTCTCTACGATATCCATTTTTCATCCTTTTAGATGACAAAAAATGCAATCGCTACAACAGAGACAAACATACCTAAAAATGTTCTTTTAGCGATTTCAACTGGGCTAACCATAGCAATGCCTGCACAAACGATAGCAGCACCGGCAATCGGAGAAGCCGATCTACCTAAAGCACCAGCAATAGCTGCTGCCATACCAAGCTTGTCTTGTTCAAAGCCAAGTGCAGCGGCATTTGTTGTGACAGCTTCGTTAAATGCAAATGTAGCAGCGTCGCCTGAACCTGTAACTATACCCATGATAAATGGTACAAACGTTCCGCCAAATTTAACGTAACTTTGATCTGTTTTTAGCCATGCGATGACCACATCAACGGCTCCACATGCCTTTAAGCCAGCGACAAAGACACCAGCTGCGATGATGATACCCATAACATCGGCATAAGCATGGCCCATTCCGTTAAAAAATTCTTTTGTGATCTTCTGCGGATTTGTAAGTGTAGCAAAGATAGCTATGATGGCACCTAGTATCATTGCCTCAGCAACGCCCATCTTTGTCCACGCAAGAAAGCTATAATCTTTCGCAAGGCTTGTTCCGCCAATAACCAAGATAACAAGTGGAACTAGAGGCATAATGGCGTAGATGAAATTTACTTTAAATAGCGGTTTCTCTTCGCTAGCAGCACTACTTTCAAGAGTAAAATTTGTATTTTTTTGATAGTCTTTAAGTAATATCGCAACAATAACTAATGCGATCACTACGATAACAAGAGCAGTAAATGCACTTGGAATTTGCACTTTTATGACATCTTGAACTGTATAGCCCTCAACCGTTTTTTTAACAAGATCAGCTACATAGACGTTGTGAGCCGATCCCGGGCTTAAGACTCCACCAAATGTACCCGCAAAAACAGCAGCACCAGCCATAGCTGGGCGGATACCTGAAGCCATTAGAAGCGGTATAAGCGTTGCACCAACAGCAGCGGAACATCCTGCAGCTGAAGGGATAGCGATATTTATAAAATAAGTTAGCACGGTTGTTGCGGGGATCAAGATAAAACCCACATTTTTAAGTGGCTTTGTAAGAAGCGCAACAAGGTGTTTATCGCACATCGTGTATTTCATAACAAACGCAAAACCCATACTGGCACAAATTGCCTTTATAAGCCCTGCTTTAGTCATATAGTCAGTAAAAGCACTTAGTGCCCCCATCGGTTTTAGTGCGATTATACAAAGCACCAAACCAACACCTATTAGCACCGTTCTTGTCTCTTTTTTTAAGACAAGAAGTGCCACAACAGCTGCAATGCCAAGAATGGCAGCAATTAGCTTAAATGTTTCCATACCTCTCTCCTTGTTTAGATTTTAAATTTAGTTCCAACTTCTATTTTTTCTATCTCTTTTTGATACTCAAATTTTAAAATTTCACTATGTCCTATGACCTCAGCCTCGTTGTCCGCTATAAGCAAAGCTGTGCCCTCAGGCAGTGCGTAGATAGTATCTTTTGGATTAGCTATTAAAAATTCCTCCAACCTCTCCTCCCTGCTCTCACCGTTATGACCTGCTAGCTTGCCACTTATGAAGTGCGGATTGATCTGATATGGGAAGATATTTAAGCTATCAAAGGACTTTGGCATGATGATAGGCATATCATTTGTCGTCATCATCGTCTTGCCAGCGATATTTGCACCAGCTGACCAGCCAAAATATTTTGCGCCATTTGCCACAGCTTCTTTTATAGGCTCGACTAAATTTAGCTTATAAAGCGTGTAAAGCAGCATAAAGGTATTTCCGCCACCAACTGCGATACTGCTAGCATTTTTGATAGCTGAAATTTTATCCTCGTAGTGATGGATTGATTTTATATTGCTATTTTTTAATCTATCAATTACTTTTTGCTCATACTCGTCATTTGTTCGCCTAACTCCAGCGTAAGGGATAAATAAAATTTCTTCCTTGCCGCATTCACCTAAAAATTCCTTAACCCAGTTTTTGCAGTGCCTTAAATAGCCAGTATCTTGATAGCTTGAAGCACTGATTAGTAAAGCATTTTTCATTTTTTT
This sequence comes from Campylobacter concisus, assembly GCF_003049085.1. NCBI lineage: Bacteria > Pseudomonadati > Campylobacterota > Epsilonproteobacteria > Campylobacterales > Campylobacteraceae > Campylobacter > Campylobacter concisus. The sequence continues at coordinate 188,732 of NZ_PIQX01000004.1, read as the reverse complement.
ACTCCATTTAATTTGTAAGCAGATCTTAGATAGACATCGACTCCAGCCACCAAACACTCCTCATCAAAGTCAAATTTGCAGTTGTGATGGCCTGCTTTTAAATTTGTTCCTATCATCATATAGCCACTCTTTGCGCCCCTATCTTGCAAAGCTCTCATAAAGTGAGCAAAATCTTCGCAAGCACCAAAATCAAGTTCTTTTACGATCTTATCATCATCTATAAAAGGACTTTGCTTTGCAGCTTCATAGAAAATTTCAGTTACTTCTTTGTCGCTATCGGCTCCGTTTGTGCCGCCAGTTTTTACGACTTTACTCTCTACGCCATAAATTTCACTCACACCTTTAACGATATCCATGCATCTTTCATACATAAAATCATTTAAATTTGTATCTTCGCCTCTTGTTTCGCAAGCTAGATAGCCATTTGGAGCGATGACATTTCTGCCTTCACCCGCTTTTAAAATGCCCACATTTATCCTAGTTACACCTTTTGCATGTCTTGTGATGCCATGCATATTTAAAGCCATTTGTGCTGCAGCCAAAAGAGCGTTTGCGCCGTCTTGTGGTGCTCCAGCTGCGTGAGCCGAACGACCCGTGATATGCACATCAAATTTTGAAGTTGCAAGTAGCTTGTTTGTTCCACATATGATGCCTCTATTGGTTTTTGCTTGAAAGCCGATATGACCGCCTAATAGATACTCTACACCATCAAGCACACCAGCAGCTTCCATAGCCACAGCTCCTCTTGTGCCCTCTTCTGCTGTTTGGAATATAAATTTAAATTTGCCGTTAAACTCATCTAAATTTTCAGCTATAAGTTTTGCCACACCAAGGCCTATCGATATGTGTCCGTCATGCCCACAAGCATGCGTGATACCAGCGATATCTGCGCCAAAGCCCTCTTTAAAAGGTCTATGATCAGCGTCTGCGCTCTCTGTCACATCAACACTATCAATGTCAAATCTAAATGCTGTAAATTTACCAGGCCTTTTCGTATCTATAAAGGCAGTTAGGCCTGTTAATCCATCTTTCATATAAGGAAGATATTTTGCCTCTTCAGGGCTTAGGAGCTTTTTGGCTCTTTCTATTGCTTTTTCGCATTGCTCTTTCGAGCCAAGACCAAGCCTTGCATCAGCTTTAACGACTTTTTCACCAAGGCTTATTTCATAACCAAGGTCACTAAGCCTCTTTGCTAGCACAGCGGTTGTAAAAAATGTAAACCAGCCAGTCTCTGGATGTGAGTGAAAATACCTGCGATCCTTGATCAGCTCATCTTTTAAAGAAAGAGTCAAATTTGCTATCTTATCCATAGATTTCTCCTTATTCATTTGATAGTTTAATTAGTGCATTTGTTAAAATTTGTGTAGCTTTGAAAGCATCATCAAAATTTATAGCTTCTGCTATATTGTGACTGATGCCGCCAACGCAAGGTATAAAAAGCATGCCAACGCTACTTGCAAGTTTTGTTAGATTCATCGCATCGTGTCCAGCTCCGCTTGGTAAATTAAGCGTTTTTATGCCAAGTTTAGCAGCCTCTTCACTTAGTAAATTTATAGCATGCTCACTAAGTTTTACTGGCTCATCACTACTTAGTTCTCTTATCTCATAACTAAAATTTAGCTTACCGCTTAGCTCTTTTATAAAATTTCTAAGCTCTAAATTTAGCTCTTCTAAGCTTGTCTTATCAATATCTCTTAGATCAACTCCAAGCCTCGCCTCGCCTGGCACGACGTTTAAAACGCCCGGTTTTGCATGTGCGTAACCAACGGTTGCTACAGCAGTTTTTTTGTTTTTTGCAAATTTATTTGCAGCGATGATGATATGTGAGGCGGCAAGCAGAGCATCATTTCGCATATTCATCGGCGTTGCACCGCTGTGATCTGCCTTACCATGAATAATAATTTCAAATCTAATAGGAGCAGCGATACCGCTTACTACACCAACGCTTATGCCACTTCGCTCAAGCACCGGACCTTGTTCAATATGCAGTTCTAAATATGAATGAAGTGAGTGTTCTTTTAAAATAGAATCATTTAAATTTTGTGGCTCAAGTCCAAATTTACTCATCGCCTCAAAGAGCGAGATGCCGTCTTCGTCTTTTAATTCATGAAGCCTTTGTAGACCAAGTTTGCCACTTATTATCTTACTACCAATGGTCGCTGTCTTAAACCGACTTGACTCTTCACAGCAAAAGCTAATCAGCCAAAGCGGACGCTTTAACTTAATGCCAGCCTCTTTTATCGATGTTAATGCCTCAAGTCCAGCCATAACGCCAAGCGTACCATCATAAAAGCCGCCATTTGGCACGCTATCTATGTGAGAGCCCACACAAACTGGCTTCTCGCCTGGCTCACAGCCATCATCATAGATGGCAAAGATGTTGCCAATATTGTCAATTTTAAGTTTAAAGCCATTTTCTTCTATTAAATTTATAAGAAAATTCCTAGCCTCCAAGTCTTCTTTGCTAAATGCAAGCCTTGTTAGCCCTCCACCTTTTAATGCTCCAAATCTACTTATAGCATTAAAATTCGCCTCAAATCTTTTAAAATTTATCATAATAAATCCTTAAAAATAAAACTAATCTTAAAAACATTTATTACTTTGAACATTTTACATTTAGTTTTATGATTTAAAGCTGAATAAGTGTTAAATTTTGAAATCTAATTTTTTTGTAGTTTGTTGTGTAAGCCTTTAATAATCTCTGAAATTTTTTGCATTATTTCGATTTTATTTGGCTTTTGTGATTTTCTAGTATCTTCGCGAAACTTTTCGTAGTATTTTAGTTTTAGCTTTAAAATAGCCTCTTTAAGGCTCTCTTCACTAGAAGCTACGTTTGAGCTCTCATCAACATAAATTTCTCTAACAAGTACCGCATTATCTTCAATATTTGGCAATAAAACAGCCTGAAAATAATCTTTATGATGCAAGAAGAATTTCTCCTCAAGTTCGTTTAAAACAATAGTTTCGTAATTTTTATTTGCAAGCATGCTCTTTAAAACACTAAATTCCAAAATATCAGTTTTATCTTTTTTTTGAGCCGTTTGTTTATTTATCGTTGTAGCATTTGTAAAATTTTGATCTTGTCTATTTATATATCTTTGTCCGTGAAGACTAAAAGTATTTAGCTCTATTTTGAGTAAATTTGAGACCAGCGATTCGTAGCTTTTTGCAATTATTGGCTTTAGAGAATTTGTAAATTCCACTATCTCTTCTAAACATTTTTGCTTTTGCACTGGGCGCGTAATATCATATTTTTTTACAATTTGCTCAATATAAAACTCACCAAGCTCAGTCCCAGAGCCAAACATCTCTTTTAGCTCGTCGCTTCTACCTGCAAAAACCATATCCGCAGGGTCTGCACCATCTTTTATAATTACAACGCTTCCATCTATTTCGTTTTGCACTAAAAGACGAGATGACTTTATAGCGGCATTTATACCAGCCGAGTCACCATCAAAACAAAGTACTACGCTTATCTCGCCTCTTTTTAAAAGTGGCAAGTGATTAGTCGTAAGAGCAGTCCCAAGCACAGCAACGGCGTTTGTAAAGCCCGCAAAATGAAGCATGATAACATCTAGATATCCCTCTGTGATGATAATCTGCTTCTTTTCAAAAATGCTTTGTCTAGCTAAATGATAGCCGTAAAGCAGCTTTGACTTGTCAAAAACTATGCTTTGTGGAGAATTTACATATTTTGCAGGATGATCTGAGATCGTTCTACCGCCAAAGCCGACTAGCTTTGCTGTATGTGCATATATAGGGAATGTGATACGCTCGATAAAACTAGCATAAATTCCCTTCTCGTTTTGCTTTACGATTCCAACTTCAAGCGCCTCTTTTGGCTCGATATTTTCATTTTGTAAAAGCCTAATGGTACTAGCACTCTCCCCTGCCCAGCCAAGCTCAAATTTCTCTATCATCGCGTCATTTATGCCACGAGAATAGATATATCTCACAGCGGCTTCATGCTTGAAAAATTCGCTCCTATAAAAGGCGTTTGCTTTTTCTAAAATGTGCTTATTTTCTTTTTGTGTTGGGGCTTTGTCGCTTGTGTATTCGAGGCTAAAATTTACAAGGCTAGCTATTCTTTCGATAGCTTCTGGATAGGTAAGTTTCTCATAATCCATTACAAATTTAATCGCATCTCCGCCGGCCTTGCAAGCAAAACAGTGAAAAATTTGCTTGCTTTGACTTATGCTCATGCTAGGATTTCTATCATCGTGAAATGGGCAGACGCATTTATAGTTTGCACCCATTTTTTTGACTGGCAAATAGTGCTCTATAATGTCAACGATATCGATTTGATTTTTGAGTTTTTCTATGGATTTTGGATCTATCATAAGCAAAATTATACAACCGCTTTGTTATAATTAAAGTAAAATTTTATTACAAAGTATGAGCGTGGATATTTTTTTCATTGGGCATAGAGATCCGATATTTAGCCTTATTATTTTATTTAGCATTATTTTGATGATAGCTGCATTAAGCTATGCTTGGGGTATCTTTTCAAGCAAAGATGAGAAAAAACGCATTGAAAAATTTATAAGAAAATTTGATAGCAAAGATGGCATAAGTAGCGAGCATAAACAAATGCTACAAAGCCCAGAGATAGACGCCCAAAGCCTTTGCATGCTAGGGCAAACTTTTGCCAAAAATGGTGATTTTGAAAAATCAATTAGTGTTTATCTCATCGCACTTGGCAAAGTTAGAGATAAAAATGAAAAAGAATTTATTCTAAACGAGCTTGGAGAGGTCTATTTTAAGGCCGGATTTTTAAAAAAAGCTAGCGAAGTCTTTGAAAAAGTGCTTGAACTAAGCCCAAGAAATGTGCTTGCACTTCGCTTTTTAACGATGATAGATGAAAAACTTAAAAACTACAAAGAAGCTCTTTATGCGCTAAATTCTCTTGAAGAGCTTGGTGTAAATGTAAAAGATCAAAAGGCCTATATAAAGGCGATCAGCACGCTTGATGATAGAAATTTAAGCTTTAGTGAAAAGGTAGAAATTCTCTCCCGTCTTAGCCAAAATTTTGAGCTTTTAAGACGTATGATCTTAGCACTTTTCATAAGGCACAATGAAAATTTAGAAAATTTAAAAGATTTTGCTCGTTTTGAAGATGTGATCGATCTGCTTTACAATCTAAAAACGCCTATAAATTTAAGCGATCCAAAATACAAATCCCTCTTTTACGCAAAGGGCGATATAGATGAGCCATGTGAAATTTACGGCTTTGAGCTAAATGCCATAAAAAGGCTAAAAGACGCTAAATTTGAGGCGGCTGGGCTAAGCTTTAACTACGTTTGCAAAAGCTGCAAAAACTCATTTCCCATGCACTTTTACCGATGTCCGGTCTGTCACGAGCTAGGAAGTGTCAAAATTTTATCCCACATCACAGAAAAACCAAGTGAAGATAGTAACACTTTTTAGCGACGGCTCATGTCTTGGAAACCCTGGAGCTGGCGGCTGGGCGTATATATTGAGATTTAACGAAGCGCAGAAAAAAGCAAGCGGCGGCGAGGCATATACGACAAATAACCAAATGGAGCTAAAAGCTGCGATAATGGGGTTAAAAGCGTTAAAAGAGCCTTGCGAAGTAAGGCTCTTTACCGATAGCTCATACGTGGTAAATAGCATAAATGAATGGCTTTCTAACTGGCAAAAGAGAAATTTTAAAAACGTAAAAAATGTAGAGCTTTGGCAGGAGTATTTAGAAATTTCAAAGCCTCACAAAGTCGTGGCAAGCTGGGTTAAGGGGCACGCTGGACACCCTGAAAACGAGGAATGCGACCAGATGGCAAGAGATGAGGCATTAAAAATAAAAGATGAGAATGAAAGATGAAAATTTTAGAAGAATTTGAAGAGAATCTTAGATATAAATTTAAAAAAACTGAACTTTTAGAAGAGGCGCTAACACACAAGAGCACCAAACAGGCGTTAAATAACGAAAGGCTCGAGTTTTTGGGCGATGCGGTGATGGATCTACTCGTGGCTGAATATCTTTTTAAAAAATTTAGCAAGATCGCAGAGGGCGATATGAGTAAGCTAAGAGCCGCACTTGTAAATGAAAAAAGCTTTGCAAATATGGCAAGGCATCTAAAAATGGGTAAATTTTTAAGGCTAAGCACGGCTGAAGAGAATAATGGCGGACGCGAGAAAGATAGCATTTTAAGCGACGCATTTGAGGCAGTGATGGGCGCTATCTACCTTGAGGCTGGACTTGATAAGGTGAGAGAAATTTCGATCGCTCTGCTTGAACTTTGCTATCCACAGATCGACTTTGCACACCTAGAAAAGGACTACAAAACCGCTCTTCAAGAGGTCACTCAGGCTAGTCTTGGTGTCATACCAACATACGAACTCATCGGCACGTCAGGTCCTGATCACAAGAAAGAATTTGAGATAGCCTTGCTACTAAATGGCAAAGAAATTTCACGCGCCGTTGGCAGCTCTAAAAAGCAAGCCCAACAGCTTGCAGCAAAAATCGCACTAGAAAAAATCAAAAAATAGGAAAAATTTTGAATACTTTTGGCAAAAAACTAACTTTAACAACCTTTGGTGAGAGCCACGGAGTGGCGATCGGTGGTGTGATAGATGGACTTCCAGCTGGGCTAAAGATCGATACAGATTTCATCCAAAGTGAGCTTGACAAGCGTCGCCCTGGACAAAGCAATTTCACAACCGCAAGAGATGAAGCCGATAAGATAGAAATTTTTAGCGGCGTCTTTGATGGCATGAGTACTGGAGCACCGATAGGTTTTGCCATTTTTAACAACAACCAAAAATCAAACGACTATGAAAATTTACGTGAAATTTTCCGTCCAGGCCATGCAGATTTTACATATTTCAAAAAATATGGTTTTAGAGATCACAGAGGCGGCGGACGCTCAAGCGCAAGAGAAACGGCCGTTAGAGTAGCTGGTGGGGCTTTTGCGCAGCTGCTTTTAAATGAGTTTAATATAGAAATTTTAAGTGGAGTGCTTGGTATAGGCAAAGTTTTTAGCGATAAAATAGACTTTAATTTTGCTAAAAATTCTCAAATTTATGCTCTTGGCAATGAAGAAGCGATGAAAGAAGTGGTAAATAAAGCTAGAAGCGAGCACGATAGCGTGGGAGCTGTGGTTTTAAGCGTGGCTAGAGGAGTGCCAGCTGGTCTTGGTGAGCCCCTTTATGATAAGCTAGATAGCGCGTTAGCAGCTGCTTTGATGGGCATAAACGGCGTAAAGGCCGTTGAGATAGGTGCTGGCGTAAATGTAAGCTCTATGATGGGCTCAGCAAACAACGACGAGATGGACGAGCTTGGCTTTTTGAGCAACAATGCTGGTGGCATACTTGGCGGCATAAGCAGTGGCGCCGAGATCGTACTAAAGAGCCATTTTAAGCCTACACCTTCGATATTTAAAGAGCAAAAGACGCTAAATTTAGCTGGCGAGGCGGTTGATTTTGAACTACGAGGTAGGCATGATCCATGCATAGGCATACGAGGAAGCGTCGTTGCAACCGCGATGATAAGGCTAGTTCTTGCGGATATGCTCTTACTAAATACAAGCACAAAGCTTGAAAATTTAAAGAAAATTTACGGTTAAATCTATAAAAATAAGTAAATTTAGTGGCCCAAAAAAGCCACTAAATTTTTAGAATCTATAAGCAAACTGAAGTTTTGCGCTACTTTGATCTTTTTTACCAAAAGATTGTGCTATGCCAAAATTTATGAGTGTTGCATAAGTTGGCGTATATCTTAGACCGACCTCAACCTCTGGGCTTGTGCCTTTTTGGGTTAGGCTGATCTCCTCGTCTTCTTGGATCACCGCTATTTTTGACTTGGTGTTAAATTTATACTCAGCACTAATTTTTCCATAAGGATTAAATTTACCAGCATCATAGGCTATTTTTGAGTAAATTTTAGCTCTACTTGATGTAACGCTGCTAAATTTTAATGTGCTTTGTCCGATATCTGCCTCATCGCTACCGACATAAGAGAGTGCGTAGTTTAGCCCACCATCAAGCATAAAACTACCAAATTTTATCTTTTTGCCGACGCCAAAGCTAGCATTGTAATATGGCATTGAAGTTTTATAATCTACATCTTTTGCATCAACCTTGGTTTGACTCCTACCAGCTTTTGCCATGATATCTATATAAAAATCACGTGGTAATTTTAGCCTTGAAAAAATACCAAATCCATAGTTTCTAACTCTACCATCTATTTTGGCATCTTCATCGCTGTTATCAAATGTTGGCATAGCAAAGGCCCCAAGCATAGACTCGCCATTTTTATTTTTACTTTGCTAGAATTTACATCACCTCTATCTGTTAAACCAATATAAACACCTGATTGTCTACTTTTTTCGATATTAGAACCAATTATATTAACTTCGTTGTGCGTTGCATTTGCTCTGATTCCACTAGTAAAATTTATCCATTTTACTTATTTTGTTTCTAAAAAATTTTTATTAGAAATTTTAGCCTTAAGATCGATTTTTCAAAAACGAACTTTTACTAATTTTCATCTATAATCACTCCATGAAAAACGAAGCACAAAAATTTTATGCCGTCATTGATCTAAAGTCATTTTACGCCTCAGTTGAGTGCGTGGAGCGAGGTCTTGATCCGTTTAAAACCGATCTAGTCGTAGCTGACGATAGCCGTGGCAACGGAAGTGTTTGCCTAGCCGTTAGTCCAGCCCTTAGAGCTAAAGGTGTGAAAAATAGATGCAGGCTTTTTGAAATACCAAAGGCTATAAATTTTATCATCGCACCGCCTAGAATGCAGTTTTACATCGACTATGCGGCTAAAATTTATGAGATATACCTAAAGTATGTCTCAAAAGATGATATCTATGTCTATTCTATCGATGAGGCCTTTATCGATCTTACTTCTTATGTTAAATTTTATAATACCGATGCAAAATCCATAGCCAAAAAGATAATGGATGAAATTTTAAAAACTACTGGTGTGACGGCTACCTGTGGCATGGGCACAAATTTATACCTTGCAAAAATCGCCCTTGATATCCTGGCTAAACACAGCGATGATGGGATTGCATTTTTAGACGAGCAGCTTTATAAAGAACGCCTTTGGACGCATCAACCGCTAGATGACTTTTGGCGTATCGGTAAGCAAACTAGGCTAAAGCTGGAAAAACATGGAATTTTTTGTATGAAAGATATAGCAAATGCTCCGCGAAGCTTACTTGAGAAATTTTTTGGAGTTGATGCATATATAACGATAGATCACGCAAATGGCATAGAGTCAACGACAATAGCTGACATAAAAGCATATAAACCAAGTACAAAATCCTACTTTAGCTCTGAAATTTTACCAAGAGACTACGAGCGTTGCGAGGCAGTAGTCGTACTAAAAGAGATGGCTGATAGGCTAGCGCTTAGGATGATCAACAAAGAAGTAATGGCAAGTGGAATAACGATAAATATAAAATTTGCCGACAAGCTTGAGCCACTACAACGTGCAAGCGTTCGGTTTAAGACACCAACAAATGTTTCAAGCATGCTGATGAGTTCAGCCGAAGAGTTGCTCTTAAATAAGATAAAAAATGTTGGGCTCATTAGGCAAATTAGCATTAGTGCAAACGATGTAGTAAAAGAGAGTCTAGCTCACTCTAGTCTTTTTGAGGATGACACTAAAGAAAAGGCGGTTTTAAAATCCCTAAATCTCATAAAAGAAAAATTTGGTAAAAACTCGGTTTTAAGAGCGATCGATCTACTGCCAGAAGCCACTGGGCAAGACCGAAATAAAAAGATCGGAGGGCACAAAAGTGGCGAGTAAAGATAGAGCAAAAATTTTTAGCTCGTTTAATCCCCTATCAACCTTAGAGCGAGCCTTGCGACAAAAAGAGCGAGAAAAATGCGAAAAACTAGAGCTTGATGAGAACAAAGTCGATGAAATTTTAAAAAAGATAAGCGAGCTAAGGCTGGCTGATGAAGTATATGTGAGCTATCATGACGGCTACACCTATACAAGTGCTAGAGGGCTAATCTCTGACGTAAATTTCAAAAACAAAACTCTTATGGTTGTAAAAACTAGGATCAAATTTGAAGATATAAATGACCTAAAAATAATTTAGCCCCCAAGCGAGGGCTAAATTTATATAAATTCTACAAAGATTGTAAAATTTTTGGTTTAGAAAACGCAGTTATTGGTTTGATCTCGCCTTTATATTTTTCAAGATCAGCTAGTATCGTATGTCCGCAGTTGCTTTGAGCGATACTAGACGTACCTTTGTCGCGTGTTAGGACATTGATGCAGCCGTGCTTACAAAGGCTTCTTTCGCCAAGTACTTCAGGATCATACCATGCACCTTCGCAAATAGCGATGACACGCTCTGGGATGATGTCAGTAACAAGCGCTCCTACTAAAATTTCACCCCTGTCGTTAAAGACTCTCACTACATCACCAGTTGCGATGCCTTTTTTCTTAGCGTCGTTTGTATTTATTAACATCGGCTCTCTTGCGCTCACTTCAGCGTAGTTTCTGATTATTGAGTTATTTAGCTGAGAGTGGAGGCGATATCTTGAGTGTGGGGTTGTGATGCTAAATGGATATTTCTTAGCTTTTTCACTACCAAGCCACTCAAACGGCTCGATCCAAGCAAAGTGTGGAGCAAAGTCTTTGTAGCCAAATTTAGCAATAGTTGGAGAGTATATCTCTATCTTGCCTGATGGCGTGCCAAGGCGATTTTTGTGTGGGTTTTCTCTAAATGCACTAAGTCTTGTGTAGTATTTTGTCTCTTCATTGTCTTTGTCAAATTTGACATAGCCCTCTTTCCAAAACTCATCAAAGTTTGGCATTTTAAGATCTAGTGCTTTGGCTTGTTCCACCGCATCTGCGTAAAATTCTTTTGCCCAGCCAAGCTCATCTTTACCCTCAGTAAAGACCTCTTCTCTGCCCCAGCGTTTGCAAATTTGTGAGCATATCCAGTAGTCGCTTCTACTTTCTCCCATTGGCTCAACTACTGGTTTGTATGCCACGATGTATTCGCTTGATGGGACACTTTGGTTGATGTCATTTCTCTCTACCTCAAGTGCCACTGGTAAGACAATGTCGCTTAATTTAGCTGTGCTTGTCCAAAATGGCTCAGCTGTGATAACAGTATCAAATTTACGCCACGCTTTTACGGCGTTATTTACGTCTTGATGCCTTGTAAACATCGATCCAGACGCCATGTAAGCCACTCTCATGTGTGGTAGCTTGATCTTTGAGCCGTCATAGTCTATCTCTTTGCCAGGGTTTTGCAAAGCCTCGATCGATCTTGAAGATGGGATGGTGACGTTTTTAAATTTCTTCCAAGGAGCGCCATCTACGTTGTCGTATTTCTCGCTTATGCTAGTGCTGATGCCTTTTAGTGACGGAGCGATCTTGTCTGTAGCGCCATTTGAGTGGTAGAGGTTAAACTCGAAGCCAAGTCCCTCTTTGCCTATCTGACCTAGCATCGCGCTAAGTGTTACGATACCCCAAAAGCTCATCTCGCCGTGATCTTGTCTTTGAAGTGATCTGCCTGCGATGATGACGCTTGGCTCTTTTGCAAGTGCTGTTGCAAATTTTGCGATATCCTCAGCTTTTACACCACAAATTTTGCTAGCCCAGTTGATATCTTTGACTACCTTGTCGGTTGTGCCAAGCAGGTAGTCTTTAAATTTATTAAAGCCAACTGTGTATTTTTTGATAAATTCTTCGTCATAAAGCTTGTTTTCATATAGATAGTGGCACATGCCAAGCATCATTGCTACGTCGGTATTTGGACGAACGATGATAGCTTCAGAGTCAAGGTATCTTGTGGTGTCGTTTTTAAAGACGCAAACGCTATAAGTTTTTATGCCTGCCTCTTTTATCTTTTTGATGCCAAGATAGCCATCATGTGTTGGTGGTTGCCATGAAATTTGATCAGTTACAAGTGGGTCAGTGCCCCAAAATACAACATTTTTAGCGTTTTTAGCGATAGCCTCCCACTTTGTCGGAGCATCATAAACGGCGCTGTTGCCTAGGACGTGAAGCATGATAACAAGGCCAGCACCCGTTGAGTAGTCGCCGCTCTCTTCTACATATCCGCCAAGCACTTTTAGCATCCTGTGACCAACAGTCCTACCCCAGCTGATCTTGCCGCTACCGCCCCACCAGTAGCACTCGCCGTAGATGCTCTCAGGGCCATACTTATCAAAATTTTCTTTTAAGGCTTTTGCTGCTAGATCAAGTGCAGTCTCCCAGTTAACGCGCACAAATTCCTCTTTGCCACGAAGCTCGCTCTTAGCTGCGCCTTTTGCCTTTAGGTAGCTCTTTCTCACGTATGGATAGAGCACGCGGCTTTCGTTTTGGATGAGGTCTGGCAAGCTGTTGTTCATGGTATTTGGGAATTTATCGCCCTCAAATGGATCAACAGAGACGATTTGATTTGAGTTAGTATTTGCCCAAAATAGACCAAATCTATTTGCTCCAAAAGTTTTCTTTTGGTCAAAAATGGTTTTTGTCACACCTTCAATCCTACTTGCTTGTGCCGCAGTGGCTGCAAGTGCAGAAAATTTTATGAAATCTCGTCTTTTCATATTTTCTCCCTTATGAAAATTTATTTTACTTTTTTGGCATTGTGTTGTAAGTATTTGAGCACTAAATTTAGGTCAGTTTCATCTAGTGCTACAAATTTCGCATCGACCATTCCAGCTAAATTTGCTGGCCACTGAGCCGCTGTAAAGCTATTTGGCTCATGAAGCCTATGACATGCGGAACAAGTCTCTTCGTAAATTTGTTGTGCTTTTACGTAAAGCTTTTTTGCATCGCCACCAAGTGCATCATTTGGCACTTCGTAAACACCCTCTGCTTGGTACCAAACCTCGCCGTAGTCATCTTCAAGATCTTTTACTTTTTTGAAATTTGCCTCACTCTCGTCATTAAAAGCTACAAAGATTTCTGGATCTTCTATACTTCTTTGAAGTTGGGCTAAGTAATTTGCCGAAACTACGCCACTAACCTTGATCTTGCTCGTTTTATCGCCTTTTTCGACGACTTCAACTGGTGTTAAAACCTCGATCTTTCCGATCATCTTGCCATCTAGCGTTATATTGGCATCTTTTGCGATGACATCGGCACTAAAAGCAAGACTACATGCTAAGGCAGGGGCTAAAAATAGCATTTTCATGTTGCAATCCTTAAAAATAAAATTTAAAAAAATCTTATAACCTAATGGCTTAAAATTACATTGTAATATTTAGCTTTATTTAAGAAAGTTAATATTTACTTTTGTTAAAAATAAGATTTAGCAGAAAATTTATCAATGGGTTTTATCGATTGTTTTGATGGCTAAAAATACAAGCAAACACAAGCTCTGTAAAAATTTTAATTATGGATCTAGTGAAGTAAAAATTTAACTTTACTTCACTAGCTACTATAAAAAGTATGGCAAAGTTTTTATAAACTTAAAAACATAAATTAGTAAACCTCTTACAGTATTTATAAATATACTAAAAGTTACTACTCTACATTGCTGGCTATGCTAAGACTTTCTAGAGTTTTATCATTTTAAAATTTTTGTCAAAACGCCTTATTGTCAATTTAACAGCTTTGCTTATCGCCTAGCTCGCACGCCTTTTTTCGCATTTGCTTTGCCTTTTTCGCGTCTTTTTTTTACTTGCTCGTATCTGTTTTCGTTGAAATTTCCCTCATACAGCCACGCCGCTCTCGCGCAGCCGCCTACGTAGCCTAGCTTACACGAGCGCTCGTAATACTCCATCATCTCGCCAATATCGCCTCCCATTCGCTCTATCATCCAACCCACGTTGTAGCATCCTGGAGCGTATTTTTTGTTGCATAGGGTATTGTTTATCGCAAACGACTGCACCTCGTCGCCCAGCTCTTCTTGTATGAAATTGGCTAGCGCCAAGCAACCGGGCAAATACTCGTAAAGGACGCAGCTAGCCTTGTAATACGCGCTAATCTTAGTCTCGCGCTCGATCTTATCTGCGGCTTTTACTAGGTTATTTTTATAAAGTTCGCCCAGATAAAAGCAGCCCTCGCCGTCTCCTTTGGCGCAGGCTAGGCTAAATAGCCCCTCCGCCGCGCCGTAGTCTTGCTTTAAATTTGCCGCTACCATGCCCGCTTGTACGCACTCTTTGGTGGCGTTTAGGTCTGGATTTTTGCATTTTTTGAGCTTTTCTAGCGTATCTGCGGCTAGCAATGGCGAAAGGCCGGGCTCGCTAGCAAATAAATTTATCGCCACAAGTAGCGCAAATAATAAGATTTTCATTTTTATCCTTTAAATTTACCTAACCCCTCGCTTTGGCGATGCAAGCGGCGACGGCATCCATCAAGGCGCCGCGAAATCCGCCGTTTTCAAGCGCGGCAAGTCCCTCTATCGTGGTTCCCGCCGGCGAGCAGACCTCGTCTTTTAGCGTGGCCGGGTGCTTGCCGCTTTGGATTAGGCGCACCGTCCCTTCTACGGCTGCCGCAACGGCGTCGTAGCAAAGCTGCCTAGGTAGTCCGCCCCGCACGCCCGCATCCGCCGCAGCCTCGATAAAGGCGCACGCATACGCCGGTAGGCTTCCTGCGATGCCCGTAAATGCGGCAAACCCAGCCTCGTCTATCTCGTAAATTTTACCGATTTTAGCGATTATCTCGCGTACGCTCTCTTTCTTAGCCTCGCTAAATCCCGCGTCAAAGCAAAGAGCCGTGGCCGACGCGCCGATGCTGGCTGCGGCGTTCGGCATCGCACGAGCGATATAAACGCCCTCGCCAGCGATTTGTCTAGCGCGTTTTATGTCGAAACCCGGCGCCAAAAGAAGCAAAATTTTGCCCGCAAGCTCGGGCGCGATCAGGCGCAAGATAGCCTCGTAGCTAGCGGGCTTAGTAGCCAGCACGACCGTGTCCGCTTCGCGCGCTAGATCCGTTTCGTTCGCGGCTATTTTTACGCCAAATCTCTGCCGTAAGGCTTCGTTTTTGCTTCTGGCGCAGGCTAGGATTTCAAATTTTGCCTCTTTTTCGCATTCATGCAGGCTTGCTTTTTCATCCGTTTGCGCTAAATTTTCCGCCCCGTATGCCTCGCTACCGCCGTCAAATTTTTGATCGTCTTCGGCAAAGCTTGCCCCGTCAGGTTGCGCTCGCCAAAGCGCCTCTATCATCGCGCCGCCCATATTTCCGCCGCCGATGAAGCCGATTTTTACGCTTTTCATTTCGCCGACTTTTTTAGAGTGCCGATTTTGACCGCCTTGCCCGCGACCGCGTCACGTACCGCCGCACTATCCGCCCAGATCGCACCCGTGACCTGCCCCGGCGCCAAGGTATAAACGCCGCCCGTCTGCGCCTCGTCGCTAGCCTTAAAGTCGTTGCCCGCAATCAGCTCATAGACGTCCTTCGTGTCGTTTTCAAATTTGATCGCCGCTTTTAGCGTCGGCTCCATTTTCTGCTTCGCCGCGCCCGCGTACTGCTCGAGCATATTTTTACTAAGCTTGCCGTAGACGTAGCAGTCTTGGCTTAAATATATCCGCACGGCGCGCTTATCCGAGTTTTTGCCGCCCTTTTCGCCCTTGCCGACGCTAACGCTCATCTCATAGGCGGTTTCTCCAGTCGGGAAATCCTTAAATTTAGCGTCCGGGACGAAAATGCGAACGTTGTCAGTTACCGTCTTAGTTTCGTGCGTCTGCGGCGTTATATCCTTTAGCACAATCGTGGATTTCACGTCCAAGCTTTTATCCGAAATAAGCGCGGAGATCGGTATGCGCGTAAGTAGCGTCGTCTCGTAGCAGCCGCCAAAAATAAACGCTGCGGCGAGAGCGAAGATAAATTTTAGTTTTTTCATCGGTTTCCTTTAAATTTTCGCCGATTTTAGCATAAACTAGGCATTTTCATATTGATTATATTAAAAGTAAAAATAAAAAAGTAAGTATGGCATTTTAAAGCATAAATAGTTTTAAGGTTGATAAATTTTAGATGAGAGAGAATGGCTCTATTTCGTCTTGAACAAAGCCAACTTAAATAAATAATGCAAAAAAAGTATGAGAAATTTATGTAAATTTTTTGCTGTTTTTAGAGTTTAATTATTAGCCCCTTTACAAAGGGGCTAAAATGATAAAATTTGATTAGAGTTTTGCTTTTCTTTTGCGTTCTGTTGGATCTAAATAGCGCTTGCGAACGCGGATATTTATAGGCGTAACTTCGACTAGCTCGTCATCTTCTATCCACTCTAACGCACGCTCAAGGCTTAGCTTTCTAGGTGGCACAAGTTTGATCGCATCGTCGCTACCACTAGCACGCACGTTTGTTAGGTTTTTACCCTTGATAGGATTTACATCAAGGTCGTTTGGACGGCTATGCTCGCCAATGATCATACCCACATAGACTTTTGCTTGCGGATCAAGGAAAAGCACACCACGATCTTGTAAGTTAAATAGCGAATAAGCAAGCGTTACGCCGTTTTCCATCGAAACTAGAGCACCATTTGTTCTATGCTCGACTGTGCCGCTTAGTGGTCTAAACTCCAAAAAGCTGTGGTTCATAACGCCCTCGCCTTTTGTATCAGTCAAAAACTGACTTCTAAAGCCGATAAGCCCACGCGCTGGGATCTCAAACTCGATCCTTGTTTGGCCATCGCCTGTTGGATTCATAGAGACCATTTCAGCCTTTCTTTTGCCTAGTTTTTCGATGACTGTGCCTGTCGTATCATCAGGTGCATCGATAACCAAAAGCTCGTATGGCTCGCATTTTACGCCGTTTATCTCTTTTACGATGACCTCAGGTCTGCCAAGTAAAAACTCATAGCCCTCGCGGCGCATATTTTCAGCCAAAATGGTAATCTGAAGCTCGCCACGGCCACTTACTTTAAATTTACCCTCACCGATATTTTCATACTTCATCGCGATATTTGTCTTCATCTCATTTGCAAGGCGCTCATCAATCTTATTTGATGTGACGTGTTTGCCCTCAGTGCCTGCTAATGGGCCGTCATTTACAGAAAATACAACGCTAAGTGTTGGCTCTTCGATGTGAAGAGGATCTAGTGGATGAGGATTATTTGGATCAACGACGCTATCGCCAACGTCAAGCGCATCAAAGCCAGCGATCGCTACGATGTCACCAGTGCCAGCCTCATTAATATCGGTTCTTTCAAGACCCATAAAGCCAATTAACTTTGAAATTCTACCAGTTGTCTTTGTGCCATCAGCCTTTGCAAGCATGACATTTTGGTTTTTAGATATCTTGCCGTTAAAAATTCTTGCAATACCGATCTTGCCGACATAGTTGTCATAATCAAGCGTGAAAACTTGAAGCTGAAGCGGGTTTTCATCGCTACCGCTTGGAGCTGGCACATGAGCCAAGATAGTCTCAAAAAGTGGCTGCATATTTACATTTTCATCACTTAGTTTTAGCTTTGCATAGCCATTTTTCGCAGCTGCATACACAACTGGAAATTCTAGCTGTTCGTCATTTGCATCAAGTGCTACAAAAAGGTCAAAAATTTCATTTATAACGCGGTCTGGATCGCCTGCAGGTTTATCTATCTTATTTACAACGACGATTGGGCGAAGTCCTAGTGAGAGCGCCTTTTTGACGACAAATTTAGTTTGTGGCATAACACCTTCTTGCGCATCAACAAGTAGCAAAACGCCATCAACCATCTTAAGAACGCGCTCTACCTCGCCACCAAAGTCGGCGTGGCCTGGGGTGTCAATGATGTTGATCTTTGTATCTTTGTAGCGAATAGCAGTATTTTTAGAAAGAATAGTGATGCCACGCTCTCTTTCGATGTCGTTGCTATCCATTACACGCTCGCCAAGGTTTTGATGCTCATTAAATGTTCCTGACTGTTTCAAAAGCTCATCAACCATTGTTGTTTTACCGTGGTCGACGTGTGCGATAACGGCTATATTTCGTATCTTTTCCAAATTTTTCTCCGTTTATTAGTTTGCTATTTTTCTTTTGTCAGTTTTAAAATAGGGGCAGATTATAGCTAAATTTTTATAAATTTTAAGCTGATATCAAGAAATTAATTTTTGGAATAGATTTTGCATGTTTGGCATTAAGTTTAAAAATTTGAAAGGTTTAAATGCAAGCTTATACAGCGAAAAATAACGTAGATTTGCTGGCTCCTGCTGGAGGTAAAAAGCCCTCTGTTTCTAAAAAATCTCAAAACAACGGCGAATTTTTGTCGATGGTTTTAGATGCAGCTGCGAGCAAGGCAAATAGCGGCCAAAAAATCACTGAAAAAGATGTCAAAGAGATAGTAAAAGCGGTTACAACTCAAAAAGAGACGCTGCAAAAATCTCAAAGCGAAAGCGCGGCAAAAATTTCAACTGCACTTGAAGAAAATTTGGACGAAAATACAAAAAATGAGCTCTATGAAAATGCAAATTTTATGCAACTTTTGCAAGTTTTAGAAATTCTAAATGGCAATGAAAAAGTAAGTAAATTTCCAAATTTCAGCGACAAAATAGCAAATTTCTTAAGTGTACCTGAAAACGTTGAAGAGCTTAGCAATGTTAAAAGCGTTAGTGATCTTATCGACCTTGCTAAGAAATTTGACCTTGGCCTTGAAAATATAGAAATTTCAAATGAAGACGTGCCAAAACTAAACGAGATGTTTAAAAATTTAGGCAAGAAAGAATTTTTCACACCGATAAAGACCGAAGAGAAGCCTTTTTACCTAAAAGAGCTAAAAAATGAGGTCGAGCAAACCATCATAAAAAACGAGCCAAAAGAGGTCGTAAAGCTTGATACTTTGTTAAAAGAGGTAGTGGCAAATCCAACTAATGAAACTAAAAATTTAGTAAAAGAAGAGCCTAAAAAGCTAGATAGTGAAGTAAAGCTTGATGATGAGATAGTGGATGTTGAGCCAGAGGAGCAACCAAAAGAGCCAAAAGTAAAGGTAAATTTACACGAGCAAAAGGCGCAAAAAGCTCCAACTCTTGAGTCGCTACTATTCCCTGAGAGAGAACAGCAAAAAAATGAGAATTTAGAGAGCAAAGAGACATTTAGTAGCGATAATAAATCAGAGCTAAACCAAATGGTAAAAGATATCGCAAATAGCGCTAAACACCAGCTTCAAACAAAGGCTGAGATAAAAGAGACGCTTAGTAACTTCTCTTCTACGCTAAAAGAGCAGGTGCAAAACTACAAAGCTCCGATCACTCGTTTTAACATAACGCTTAATCCTCTAAATTTAGGAGAAGTTGAGATCACGATGGTAAATCGCGGCAACAACTTACATGTAAATTTTAACTCAACCACGGCTACGATGAATCTCTTTTTGCAAAATCAAGCCGAGTTTAAAAATAGTCTTGTGAATATGGGATTTACCGAGCTTGAGATGAATTTCTCAGATCAGAATCAAAGACAAGATAAAAAAGAACAAGCAAAAAACAAATACAGCTCAAATCAAAGCGATGAGAGCGAAAACACTCAAGCGGAACAAAGCTTGCTTGAGCTAGTAATACCAAGATATATTTAGGAGAGATCATGGCTTCAGTTTCAGATATAACTACACAAACAACTCAACAAAAAAACGCCGAGAAAAAGGCAAAAGCAAAGCAAGATGCGGCAGCTGGCACAGGAACTAACCCAAATGCGCAGCTAGATAAAGATGCATTTATGAAGCTACTTTTAACAGAGCTTCAGTATCAAGACCCAACAAGTCCTATGGATACTGAAAAGATGCTTACGCAAACTAGTCAGCTAGCTTCACTAGAGATGCAACAAAATACAAACTCAGCTATGAAAGAGCTTGTAAATCAGTTAAAATCAAATGCAAATGCCTACGCCATATCAGCTCTTGGAAAAATGGTCTCAACTGGTTCAAACTCAGTTTTACTAACAGATGAGCAAAAAACTGTAAATTTTGCACTTTATTTTAAATCAGATCTTGCAAATGGCAAGCTTGAAATTAAAAATGCAAATGGAGAGGTCGTTCGTTCAATCGATATAAAAGATCTAAAATCAGGAGTTCGCAGAATATCTTGGGATGGCAAAGATGATTCTGGAAAACAATTACCAAACGGTGCATATACAGTCTCTGTTAATTACACTGGAAAAGATGGTAATTCATACAAGACTCAGGTGGGTAGCTATCCGGTCGAGGCAGTAAAATTTGTAGATGGCAAAGCCATGATAAAAATCGCAGGCGAATATGTGCCAATGGATAAAATATCTGAATTTTACGAAGGATAAAAGCCATGATGAGAGGTTTTTACAACGGAATTAGTGGCATTAAAACACAAAGCTTTGGCATGGATGTTTGGGCAAATAATATCTCAAATATCAACAACGTAGGTTTTAAAGCTTCAATCCCTGAGTTTAAAAATTTAATCAATCAACATATGGCTTCAACTGGAAGTGGTCCAACTAACAATCAAGTAGGTCTTGGAGCTACAAAACAAACGACAGCTTTAAAGATGACAAATGGTAGTTTTCAAAATACTGATAATAACTTCGACCTAGCCATAGGTGGTAAAGGCTTTTTTGGTGTCGTTGATAAAAATGGTAAAAACTACTACACAAGAACAGGTAGCTTCGATATAGATGGGGCTGGAAATTTAGTAGATAATAAAGGCAACTTGCTTCTTGGTACGTTAACAAGTTTTACTCCAGTCACTCCAAGTGCTAATGCTCTTAGAAAATATGGTCAAACAAAAGGTACCACTCAAGCATTTACTGCAAAAGAAGAAGATCTAAAACTAGGCGATACTGGCTCACAAAAAGGTATAAATTTACCTCATTTTTTATATATGCCAGCCAAGCAAACAAAAAATATAAATTTAAAAGGCAACCTAGACTCAAGCCTTATAACAGATAAGCGAACAACAGCCATTGATGCGGCAAATTTTAATTATACACTCGATAATACAAACAAAACTATCTCACTAAATGGACAAATTCCGCTAAGTCAGACAAGATTTGGTGCAAAAGCAGGTGATAGCGTAGTAGTAAAAGTAAAAGATGGTGATGGTAAATTTAGTGAGTTTTCAACCACACTAGAGAGCGATGGCAGCTGGCATATAAACAATAAAAGCCTAAAATTTATGAATTTTGCTAGCTTAGATGTAAAAGCAGAAGTTACATCACTAGTTGAAGTAGCTAATAAAGAAAAACTAAGCTCAGAGATATATAACAGTGATGGTACAAAGAGCTTAGTAACTATAAATTTTACAAAGCAAATCCCTCAAGGTGGCGATCAAACTACCTGGAATGCCACAGCTACGATAACTGATGCTAATGGTGTTGTACAAAATACAGCTATGGGAACACTTACTTTTGATGGTAGCGGCAGGCTTATTACAAATACATTAACAAGCGTTGGAAACGTAGCTTTAAATTTTCTTGGCAATGGAGATGCAAATGTCTATAATGGCATAACAAGCTCGGCCAATTCAAAAAAAGACTTTGTCATAAAAGCAGATGGCTACGCTGAAGGAAATCTCTCAAAATATAGCGTCGATGACCGTGGAAATATCATGGCAAATTTTGACAATTCTCGCTCATTTATAGTTGCAAAAATAGCTCTATTTCACTTCCAAAATGAACAAGGAGTATCAAAAGTGGGTGACAATCTCTATGAAGCAACTCCAAATTCAGGTGAGGCATTTTTTTATAAAAATAAAGCTGGTGAGACTATTTATGGCTCACAAATCCTTGCAAATAAACTTGAAATGAGTAATGTCGATCTTGGTCAAGCGCTAAGTGAGGTTATAGTCACGCAAAAGGCTTATGAGGCTAGTGCAAAAAGTATCACAACAAGTGATGAGATGATCCAAACTGCTATTCAGATGAAGAAATAATTTTTATGCTAGTTGATGATTAAAAATTTAAAATGAATGATAATTTTAAGAATAGAGTTTGACTTCGTTTATTAAAAACTCATAAACTCTTTGCTGAACTAAAATCTCTTCCTCACAGCCACTCATCAAGCGACGAAGGTGAGAAAAATCTATCTTTTTGGCGTATCTTTTGTGATCTTTTAGGTCTTTATCAATGCTTAAAAGTAGTGCATCAAGTGTGATTCTATCGTTTCTTTTAACTCTTGCTACATACTCTTTAACAGTTTGGATCAAAAAGTCTTTTCTGGTTTGGTCATTTTCATAAATTTCATTTGTAATGTCATTTAAAACAAAAAAATCATCTTCGTCTGGGTCAAATTTAGCAGAGATCATAGCGGCAAAAATTTTGGCACGAAATTCTAAAGATTTGTGATGATAGATAAAAAAATCTCTAAAAGCTGATAAAAAACGAAGTTTAAACTTTCCAGACATTACTCTACTTTTTGTGAAATTTTGGCTGATTATATACTTTTAAAGCTAAATTTTTAAAAATGTAACTATAAAACTAAATTTAAGTATAGTTTTTGTATGATTGCGAAGCTCCTTCTTAGACCTGTGCAATGCTTTTTATGAGCACCGCTTCAGGGTGGGAACACAGCAGAGCACTTGTATTAAGTGTGTGCCGCAGTTATCTGAGAGGGGGTCTTTCTAAACCAAAATGCTCATTAAAATCATCACAAATTTCTAAAAAATCCACTCCATCAATCTTAGGTTTTTCACTAAAAAATTTATACATATTATTAAAGCCATCAGTTAGCTCTTTTGACTTGACGCCGTAGCTTATAGAAATTCCAGCTTCGATGTAGGCTGAGAGTTTGTCACAGTATTTTAGCGCTTTGCCATCGATTGGGTTAAATTTATCCTCATTTACGTTTTCCATCGTCCCTTCGTGGCAGATGATTTTACGCTCGTAAGTTCTATTTTCAAACTCATCTTTTATAAATTTTTCACCATCTTTTCTGATGCCAAGGATGTAGCTAAACTCATCTTTGATCTTTTCCGGTACAAATGGCAAAATCCTCTCATCAATAAGCCTCATCTCATACTCACTAATGATCTCATTTAGCCCCTTTACACCGTATTTTACAGGGCTTATGATGTCCCTTGTAAGACTCTCTGGTAGGTCGTGAAATAGCGCGCAAAAGAAGTTATTTTCTAGGCGTTTTTTGCAAGCTTTTGCTTTTAGTGAATAAAAATAGCTAAGTATCGCAACTACTAGCATATGTCCTAAGACCGCAGTTTCAGGGATACGAGGAGTTTGCGCCCAGCGTTTTTGAAACCTTAGCCTGCCACTTAGATCAACAAGGCGGGCTAATTTTTGATTCATAGCAATCTTTCTAACGCCAATTAGCTCGTAATAATCCTCCATCTCCTCCTCAACCTTCGCCTTAAGCTCGTCGATATCGCTTAAAAACTGGCTCGTTTGATAGACGATAGAAAATTCCCACCTAGTGGCAAGATAGCTAGCTGCTTTTAGGATAAGGCGTTCTTTTTCATGCTTTTTATCACTTTTAAAATAACTTTTAAATCTCTCTAAAAACTCCCCATCTTCAATATCTGAAATAAGGCTATCAAGATTACTTAAAACCCAGCTATTTATCTGCTCTTTTTTTGTCTTTTGTATATGATGAAAGACATCTGGTCGTATGTCTGTGACTACGACCCTACTTAAAAACTCAAAAATTCCAGCCTCAATGATATAGTTCATATCGGCGTCTTGTTCTTGTTTTGCTATGAAATAAGCGATGATAAATTTATGAGCTTGCTTATCAAGCTCGACTAAATTTGTCATCTTTGGATAGTCGTTCCAACGTGATATAGATGCTGCTTTAAAGATATGTTCTATAAGCTTAGCACTTATCATTATTTATCCTTTTTGACTACTTTTGGCTTCTTATCATCGGCATAGCTTATCTTTCTAAAGCCCTCTTTGTTTGAGCTTCTTCTTGGCTTGTCATCTTTTTTAAATTTATCATCTCTGCTGCCCCTGCTGCTGCCACGATCACTTGTACTTCGTCTCTCACGTGGCTTATCGCTAAAACTTCTCTCCCTACTTTTTGGAGCAAATTCTTTCTCTTCAGCTGGCTTTTTTACAACTAGATCAGAGCTTATTTCAATAACCGTATGAACATTTCCACGTGGGTTAAAGTCACCAACTATCTTCATAAATTTAGGCTCAAGTTTTTTTTCTAAAACAGAGTAAATTTCATTTATACTATCTTCGTGGCTGATATTGCGATTCATAAAGCTATTTATATAAAGCTTTATCGCTTTTAGCTCGACAACTAGCTTATTTGGGATGTATTCAAGATATATCGTCGCAAAGTCAGGATAACCAGAGCGAGGGCAAAGGCAGCAAAACTCAGGCAGAGTGATCTTTATGACATAGTCTCTTGTTTGCTTATTTTCCCAGACCTCAAGGTCACTCTCTACGTCAAATTCTTTCAAAATTTTCTCACCATACTTCATCTCTTCGCTCATCTTTTATCCTTTTTTCTTTTAAATATCCAAGTGTTTAACGTCTTTTGCGTGGTCTTGGATGTAGTTTCTTCTTGGCTCGACCTCATCGCCCATGAAGAGATTAAACGTATCAGAAGCGCTTATAGCGTCGTTTATATCGATCTTTAAAAGTCTTCTGTTCTCAGGGTTCATCGTAGTCTCCCAAAGCTGTTCAGGGTTCATCTCACCAAGACCTTTGTAGCGCTGGATATATGCACCTTTTTTCGCATTTTTCTCTACTTCATCAAGCACGTCTATAACATCACTATGCAAGTCTAGGCCGCGCTCTTTTATCTTTTGGCTAATATAAAGCGCCTCTTCATAAAGTGGATTTGTGAATAAATTTTCATTTACCACAAGCTCTTCTAAGCCGCTTTCAGTTTGCACATAAATTCTAACCTCATCTTCGCTAACGTAGTGGTTTAGGATGTTATGACCTTCAGCTTTTAAGAAGTCTCTTAAAATTTCAAAAATTTCATTGTAGCTTTTTGAGACGATGTCTGGATTTTCTATCATATAGCGGATCGCTGAAAGGACGTTAAAGCGTTTTTCAAGCTCTTTTAAGACGCTTCTATAAGCTGCAACGATCTTTAAAAAATCAATCAAATCAGCACTACCGATACCCTCTATATCAACACCTTCGATACCAGTTTCGATAAGAAATTCATTTAATGCCTTTTCATCTTTTAGATAAATTTCTTTCTTACCTTTTTTATAGCGGTAAAGTGGCGGCTGAGCTAGGTAGATGTGACCATTTTCTACAACTTTATTTAAAAATCTAAAGAAGAAGGTTAAAAGTAGTGTCTGGATGTGGCTACCATCGACGTCAGCATCGGTCATGATGATGATCTTATGATATCTAAGCTTCTCAGCGTCAAATTCATCTCCGATGCCACATCCTAGCGCTGTTATCATATTTTTTATCTCGTCAGACTTTAAAATTTTATCCAGTCTTGCCTTTTCAACGTTTAGAATTTTACCCTTAAGCGGCAATATCGCTTGAAAAACCCTATCACGCCCCTGCTTTGCTGAACCGCCCGCAGAGTCGCCCTCCACTAGGTATAGCTCGCTTATGACTGGATCTTTACTCTGACAATCAGCTAGTTTGCCAGGGAGCGTGCCTACGCTCATGCTCTCTTTTTTGCGAGTTAGATCCCTAGCTTTTTTAGCGGCCTCGCGACCACGAGCTGCCATTAGAGCTTTATCCATTATCGCTCTTGCTTCGATAGGATTTTCTTCAAAATACTTTGTAAGCACGTCAAAAACCATCTTTTGAACGATAGGTTTTACGTAGCTTGAGCCTAGTTTGCCCTTTGTTTGTCCCTCAAACTGCGGCTCTGGCACCTTTACGCTCACAACTGCGATAAGCCCCTCGCGGATATCTTCGCCAGTTATCTTTGTATCTTTTTCACGTGCAGCAGCATTTGCTTGAACGTAGTTTGTGATAACTCTTGTAAGGCCTGCTCTAAATCCAGCCTCGTGTGTACCACCATCTGGAGTTTTGATGTTATTTACAAAGCTTAATAAATTTTCACTATAAGTGTCGTTGTAAAGTAGTGCAAAATCAACAAGCACGTCATCTTCGCCGCCACTAAATGATACTGCTTTACTGACAGCATTTGCCTTGTTCATATCAGTTACAAAGCTCTCAAGTCCACCCTCAAAATGAAAGCTCTCGCTTCTGCCATTTCTTTGATCTTTAAAATTTATAGTTATCTTTGGGTTTAGATAGGCTAGCTCGCGAAATCTTTTTACTAAAATTTCATCATCAAATTCAGTCACTTCAAATATGCTATCATCTGGCCAAAACTCGACTTGTGTGCCTGTGCGATTTGTAGTTTTTATCACTTCAAGATCGCTTTGTGGGATACCTTTTGCAAATTCTTGTCTATGAAGCTTGCCGTCACGTTTAATATTTACGACTAGTTTTTTAGAAAGGGCATTTACGACAGATACACCAACGCCGTGAAGACCGCCAGAGACTTTATAAGTGTCCTTGTCAAATTTACCACCAGCGTGAAGCACTGTCAAAACAACAGTCGCAGCTGAAATTTTTTCAGTTGGGTGCATATCCACTGGGATACCACGGCCATTATCGCTGATGATCGCTGAGCCCTCACGTGTAAGCTCAACATCTATCGTATCGCAGTATCCGGCCATCGCTTCGTCAATAGAGTTATCAACGACTTCGTAGATCATATGGTGAAGACCGCTTATATTAGTATCACCTATATACATGCCTGGGCGTTTCCTGACCGCCTCAAGCCCTTTTAGTACTTTGATATTTTCTGCGCCGTAATTATTTTCCATAATCTTGCCTTATCTTATAAATTTATCGGCATTATTACTGTTGTTAATTCTTTTGAATTTACAACAAATGCTAGTGAGCTTTCATTAAATCCAAGCTCAAAATTTTCATCCTCTATGCTACTTAAAAAGTCAAGTAGATATCTATTTTTTATACCTATGAAAAATTCATCTCCAAGCTCTAAACCAGTTTGATAATCTATCGTAGTTTTTGCTTCAGAGTTATCTTCTATAACACTTTCAAATGTTATATTGTCTTTTGCAAAAGATATTTTCATTGTATCACTTAGCATTGAGATAGTTTTTATACCCTCTATCATCTTATCTCTACTTAGCTGAAGCCTTTTTCTTACCTCTTTTGGTATTACACGCTCGTAATCTGGAAATTTGCCATTTATAAGTTTTGTGAAAAATTCAAAATTTTGACTTTGAGCGATTAGGATATTTTCATCATAGTAAATTTCTATCTTGTCAAAAAATAGTTTTTGTATTTCATTGATAGCTTTTTTAGGGATTATTAGTGAAAATTCTTTTTCTGTTGGTGTTTGAAATCTAAATACACTAAGTCTTCTTGTATCAGTACCAACGATATTTATAAAGTCTTGTTTAATATCAAGGAAAGCACCATTTAGTTCAAATTTTGGGTTATTACTATCAATACTTGGTAAAATTTTCTTTAAACTTCTTCCTAACATAACAGCGTCAACGTCAAATTTTGATTTACCTTCAATCGTTGGAAATTCAGGAAAATCTTCAAATTTATACATTGGAAGTTTATATTTTGAGTTTTTTTGTTTTATGTAAAGATAGTTATTTACAGTTTCTAACATTACTTCTTCATCTTTTAGACTTTTTATAATGTCAAGTAGTTTTTTGCCATTTGCAGTTGCGTAACCTTCATCAACGATTTTTACATTACTTAGCTTGTATGCTAAACCTATTTCATGATCAGTTGCTTTTATGTTTAAAACACCATCTTTTGCTGAGATATAAATGTGAGAAGTTATAGCACTAAGATCTCTTTTTTCAAGATATGGATTTGTATTTGTTACTATGCTTTCAAGCATATTTTTGTTTATTAAAACCTTCATTAAAAACTTCCTTCTATTTTTAAATTTAATTTTTTTGTTTTAGTAGGTGATGTTAAAAAGTGAAAAGTACTTTTAAACATCGAAATACAGCTATTTGAAATGTGAAAAATTATATTTTCTTTTTCACATTTATTCACAAATTTCATATTGTATTTTATCCTTTTGTCAAAATTTTGTTTTTTAATTCAGTAACTTTTAGACTAAAAATTTCATTAGTTTGTATTAGCTCATTTATCTTTTTAATATTATGACTAACGGCACTATGATCTTTCATACCAAAATAGTTTGCAATTTGTGGCATTGAGTTTGTTGTAAGCATCTTTGCAAGATATATGATGATTCGTCTTGCTTCTACGATATTTGTAACTCTTGATTTGCTTTTTATATCACTTTGTTTAATATTTAGTTCTTTACTAACTATTTCAACGATAGTATCGAAATTTATATTTTCACGTTTTTCTTTGATCAGATCTTTTAATATACTTTTTGCAAGATCAAGTGTGATCTCTTCTTTCATAAGAGTTTTAAATACGTTTAAATTTATTATAGCTCCCTCGATCTCACGGATATTATCCCCCATGTTTGTAGCTATGTAGTTTATGACCTCTTTATTTAGATCGATTTTATCAAATTCACATTTTTTGATGATGATGGCTATTTTTGTATCAAGTTCAGGTGGCGTAATATCAGCCATAAAAGCCTTATCAAATCTTGAAATCATCCTATCTTCAAAGCCTTTTAGTGTCTTTGGAGGTCGATCTGAAGTCATAACTATTTGACCATTTTTTGCTAAAAGTTCATTATATGTGTTGAAAAATTCCTCTTGGATTTTATCAGTTTTACCAAGAAACTGCACATCGTCTATTAGTAAAACATCGCAGTTTCTATATTTTTCACGAAATTTTGGCATTGAGTGGTTATTTATGTGACTGGTAAAATCTATCATAAATTGTTCACTAGTTACGCAAATAACGGTTTTTCCTTTATTTAGGCAATGATTTCCGACTGACTGGAGTAAGTGAGTCTTGCCAAGTCCCGTCGTGCCATATATAAAAAGTGGATTATAAAGTACACCAGGTTTTTCAGCGGCTGCTTTTGCGCTTAAAAATGCGTATTGATTTGACGCTCCACAGACAAAATTTTCAAATGTGTAGCTTGGATTTAAAATACTACTTTGTGTTTTTATCTGCTTAACATTTATTTGATTTTGTTTTGATACTTTGCTACTTTTAGTAGATGAAATTTCTATATTTGGTTTTATGCCTGTTCTAACTTCATATAGATGAGCGATTTTATCAGCATATCTTGTATTTATAAATTTAGCCATCAATTCATTTGGTGCAGTAAATACGATAATATGATCGTCTGAAGCCTTTTCGTTAAATTTTAATTGCTTGATATAACTTTGGTATTCTTCAGGTGAAATTTGTGTTGAAAGATTTTCTAAAATTTCGTCTGCTATCAAATTTTTATGCCTTAAATTTCGAGAATTTTTATAGTGATACTATCTTAATTTTAATAAAACCTTTGTTAAACTCCGACAAACTTTTTCACATCGTGAAAAAGTCGTGAAAAAGTATTGAAAAGATAGTGATGAAAATTTTAGGAATTGACCCAGGTACGAAGAATTGCGGTTATGCAATACTTGAAAAAAATAAATTGAAAACTACTCTTCTTGAAGCAGGACTCATAAAAATAAAACCAAACACACTTCAATATCAGATTACCGAGCTTTGCGAGGGGCTTGATCTCATCTTTAAAAACCATAAATTTGACGAGGTCGCGATCGAAGATATATTTTTTGCTTACAACCCAAAAACGGTTTTAAAGCTTGCTCAGTTTCGCGGAGCACTTAGCCTTAAAATTTTACAGCTTCATGGTGATTTTGCTGAATACACACCACTTCAGGTAAAAAAAACTGTCACTGGCAAGGCCAAAGCTGATAAAGAGCAAGTGGCATTTATGGTGAAGAAAATTTTAGGTATAAACAAAGAGATAAAACCACTTGATATCACCGATGCGATCGCGATCGCACTAACTCACGCAAATAATTTAAGAATAAGCTAAATTTTGATAGGAAAAAGATGGCAACATTAAAAGCTTTACTAATCGGTGAGGTAAAAAACTATGGCTCGCAAAGTGCTACTAATAAGCTAAATACACCATGGAGTTCAGCTATATTTAAAGTAGCTCAAAATGGTGAAATTTTTGCAAATGAACTTGGCTTTGTGGGCGATAGCGTCGCTGATACAAAGCACCATGGAGGTCCAGAAAAAGCTATATTTGCAAATTCGTTTTCAAACTATGCCCAGTGGGAGAGTTTTTTAGGATTAAAAAATATGGCTTATGGAGCTATGGGTGAGAATTTATGCATTGATGGACTCGATGAGAGTAGTGTCTGTATAGGTGATATACATAAAATCGGCTCACTAATCCTTCAAGTCTCACAGCCTAGAAAGCCATGCTTTAAGCTCTCAAAAAGATGGGGCAATGAAAATATGGCTACTCACATCTTTGAAACCGGCTTAACTGGCTGGTACTACCGCGTCATCACTCCAGGATCATGCAAAGCAGGTGACACCATAGAGATCATCAAAAAGGATGAAGTTGGCATGAGCATTTTGGAGATAAATAGGCTCTTTTTCGCACCAAATAAAAATTTAAATTTACTAGAGAAATTTAACTCTCTTACTACTCTTCCAAAAAGTTGGTATAGTGACATGGAAAGACGTATTCAAGCTATTTATAGCACAGAATATATGAGAAATTTATAATAGTAAGTAAAATTTTTATTATTTTAATACCCACAAACATTCAGATATTACAAGGCTTATGTGAAATTTTGCATGAGCCTTTAAATTTTAAACATTTTTTACGCTAGAATTACCAAAAATTTAAAGGAGAAGATATGCCATTACTTGATAGTTTTTGTGTAGATCATGTGAAGATGAAAGCCCCAGGAGTAAGACTAGCAAAAAGTATGAAAACGCCAAAGGGTGATGATATAAGTGTTTTTGACTTGAGATTTTGCAAGCCAAATGAAGAAATTTTACCAGAGAAAGGTACTCACACTTTAGAACATTTATTTGCTGGCTTTATGAGAAACCATCTAAATGGCAACGGCGTAGAGATCATCGACATCTCGCCGATGGGCTGTAGAACTGGCTTTTATATGAGTGTGATCGGCACACCTAGCGAAGAAGCTGTAAAAAAGGCATGGTTAGCCTCTATGAAAGATATTTTAGAAGTCAAAGATCAAGATAAAATCCCAGAGCTAAATAAATTTCAATGCGGTACTTACAAGATGCACTCACTTGATGAAGCACACGCCATAGCAAAGAAAATTCTTGATCTTGGCTTAGTCATCATAAATAACGATGAGATCAAGCTTGACGTTGATGCTATGGGACTAAAAAAGCACTGATTTGAAGCCAGCTAAACAAGAAAATCAAGCCTATCTAAAAGAGCAAATTTTAACCTATCTTGGCAATAAACGCTCTCTTTTAGGCTTTATAGATCTAGGCGTAAAATACGCAAAAGACGAGCTTAAAAAAGAAAAGCTTAGCTGCTGCGACCTCTTTAGTGGAAGTGGTGTGGTGGCTAGGTTTTTAAAGCAAAATAGCGAATTTCTAGTCGCAAACGACTTAGAGCTTTACAGCTTCATCACAAACTCATGCTACCTGCAAAACGCCACAAATGAACTAAAAAATGAGATAAATTTCTGGCAAAAAAGACTTGAAAAAGAGATAGAAGATAATCTTTCTGAAGGCTTTATAACAAAACTTTACGCTCCAAAAGATGATGAAAATATCGCTTTTGGCGAGCGGGTCTTTTACACAAGAAAAAATGCCATATTCATTGACACTGCAAGAAGGCTCATAGATGAGCTAGTGCCGGCTGAGATGAGAAAATTTTTCATAGCTCCACTACTTTATAGTGCAAGTGTGCATGCAAATACAAGTGGAATTTTTAAAGGTTTTCATAAAAATAAAGATGGTATCGGTCAGTTTGGTGGCAGGGGACAAAATGCCATATCAAGGATCACTTCTGATATAAATTTGACTAAGCCAATTTTCTCAAATTTTAACGTGCCATTTGAGGTCTATCAAAAGGACGCAAATTTACTGGCAAAAGAGCTTGATGGGCTTGATCTAGTCTATCTTGACCCGCCTTATAACCAGCATCCATACGGCTCAAACTACTTCATGCTAAATCTCATCGCAAGCTATGAAGAGCCAAGTAAAATTTCAAAAGTTTCAGGCATAGCAAAGGACTGGAATAGATCAGTTTTTAATAAAAAATCATCAGCAAGCGAGGCATTTTTCGAGCTCATAGCAAATTTAAAGGCGAAATTTGTGCTTATCTCGTTTAACTCAGAGGGCTTTATCAATCAAGATGAATTTGATAAAAATTTAAAGCAGATGGGCAAGGTTCATCTGCTTCGTCAAAAATACAATGCCTACCGCGGTAGCAGAAATTTAAAAGCCAGAAACATCCACGTAGACGAGCTTCTTTACGTTTTACAAAAGTAAATTTAGCGCTCATTTCATCACTTCTAAATCACAAATCACACTAACATAAATGTTAGTTTTGCTCATCCTCTGGCAAGCACTTTTCAAAGATAAATTTATGCTCTTCAGGCAAGGCATCGTAGATAGCATTTGCTAAATTTCTTATCTCCCAAAGGGCTGATTTTGAGCTTCTTAGTGAGATGAAATTTTGCAAGCTTCTAGCATTTATGCTCCATGTAAGCTCAGTTTTATAGCACTCTGGCAAGCAGTATTTGATGATGTCAAGGCTTTTTGTGGTTGAGGCTAAAATTTCACGCAAATTTTCAAGCGCTTTTATGCTTGCGTTATCGACTAGTTCGTCATTTGTTAGTACGATAAATTTAGCCGCGCGCTCAAACTGTCCTACTTCAAATTTCTCCTCTTTTTTTAGCTCTTTTAGTGTGTAGCGAGTTGATTTGACGCTTAGACTTGCCAAGCGGTGGCGGGCTAGCTCTTGAAGTAGTGCGCGAGAGATGCCTTGGATGTAGAAGTTATAGTATAGGTGCTCTAGCGTTGAAGCGTGTTTAAATTTATTGCCTACTCTATCTATTAGCTCAACATCTTTTTCGCCGCCGTTGTCGCCTTTTTCAAAGCTTTGCCAGCATGTGCGGATCGCGTGTGAGCAGATATTTAGTGGAGTGTGATTTAGTAGTGTTACTTGCATTTTTTCTCTTTTGTAAAATTTTTTAACATTTTACAAAAAGAAGGCTGATTTTATTTGTAAATTTAAAGCATAAATTTCAAAGGGAGACAAACGCTCCCTTTTGTAAAAGTCTTAGTTATTATTGTTTTAATTGAAGAAGTGTGTTTAGCATCTCATCACTTGTTGTGATCGTTTTTGAGTTTGCTTGGAAACCTCTTTGGATAACAATAAGATCTGTTAGCGCACGGCTTAGATCGACGTTACTAGCTTCAAGTTTTGAAGCTGCGATCGTTCCCTTATCGCCTGTACCAGCTGCACCGATGACTGCTTCACCTGAGTTTGCGGTTTGTGAAAAGACATTTCCGCCCTCGCTTTGAAGACCTTCGTTGTTTGTAAAGGTAGCAAGTGCTACTTTAGCCAGGCCAAAGCTTTGACCATTTGAAAATGAGCCTATTATCGTTCCAGTCTCATCTATTTTTATGCCATTTAGAGTGCCACCTGTGTAGCCATCTTGTGAGATAGAGTCAGTTGATGAGTCTTTATCAAAGCTTGTTAGTCCGTTAAAATCAGTTCCCAAACCAAAATTTAGATTGACACTTTGTCCGCCTTGTGAGCCGTTGTTAGCTGAAAAAGTTATCGTTGATGGGTGAAAACTTGCAAGTGAGCCATTTGCGTTAAATCTAGCTGTTCCAGTTATAACGTTATCTGGGCCCTCGCCTGAATAGTTTATCTTAGCAGGCTCTGGTACTTGGATCACCATGTTCCACTCAGTTCCACCATCTTTTGTAGTGCCTGTCTTTGCCCATTTGATACTAACTGTGTGTTTTGAGCCAAGTGAGTCAAAGATTTCAGCTGTTGAGCCGTGGCTAGACATCATCATCTTGCCGCTCGCTCTTAGTGCTTGACCTGGGCTTAGTGCGCCATCAAGTGCTTTTATCATAGTTGTAAGTCTAACATTTTCATTTACGGCAGCAGTACTAGCATCTTTTGCTGGCTCTGTTAGTCCAGTAACTGTCATATAAAGAGCTTGGTCGGCTACGTCATCTGCTGGATTTTCTAGTTGAAATTGACCAGATTTATTTACTGTTATCTTAACTCCATCATTTAGGTTTCCAGCTGCTGCTTTAAGGCCAGCTTTTATTTTATCGTCTTCACTTGCAGTAGGGTTTTGAGCTACTAGAGCTGCTACAGCTGCGTCATATTTGGCTTTATAAGGTGGGTTGATCTCACCAGAAACAGCAGCACTTGTACGTAATCCAAGTGCTTTTACCCTTTTTATTTCGACTGGAGCACCAGTATCGGCTGGTATTGTTCCATTGCCATCTCCATTATAATCAACATATTCTCTAGCATCTTTTTGCATAGCAGCACGAAGATCTTCTGTGGTGGTTACTTGTCTTGGCATCGCATCAGTATTTTGGTGAATAGCTGTTGTTTGTGAGCTTGTATAGACATATTGGTAAGCTGTGATAATGGTTGTATTTGCTAAACCACCACCTGGAGCTGCTGCCAGTGTGTCGCCAGCTTCTACTGTTAAGTGTATGTTTTTTGTCTCTTTTGTAGTACCAGAGTTATTTCTATTTATAAGTGTTAGTTTGTTGCCCTCTGAAATTTCAGCACTAACGCCAGTTTTGTTATACTGGGCATTTATAGCAGCTGCAATATCACTGATACTTTTTACAGTTTTTGGACCTATTTTTTCGCCGTTTAAAGTTATGTTCAAGGTTTGATCCCCACGAAGTGAACCAACATCGTGTGGATCACCGCTACCAATAATAAATTTATGTGTTTTAGCATTTGCATAGCTTACCCATATGCCTTGTTTGTCTCTTAGAGCAAGACCATTTCCAAGCTCGTCAAATGTAACACCAAGATCGACACCACGCTCTGTTAAAATTTGCTCGTTTCTTGAGTTTGTATAAAATTTATTGTTATTTACATCGTTTTCATTATGCGCTTCATTTGGACCCACTCTGCCATCATTGTCATAGTCTATGCCGCCAGCTACTGAGTCCAGTGAATATATAGGCGTACTTCTTTGACCGATAGTGTTGCCTGAGTCAAGGTTGCCTTTTATCTTTACTTCTGTTGTCGCTCTTGCTGGAGTAGTAAGGCCCTCTTTGATCACAATATTTTTTATCGGTCCAGTTGAGTCAATAGTGCCAGTCTCTTCATCTCTTGTCCAGCCTTGAACGATATAGCCACTATTGTTTACAAAATTTCCAGCTTTATCACGGACAAAGTCACCATTTCTTGTATAGTATCTTGTTGTTCCGCCATCTGGAGATACGACGAAGAAACCATTTCCTTGAAGTGCAAGGTCTGTTTGCTTATCAGTAGATGTTAGTGTGCCTTGAGAGAAAATTCTTGTAGTTGAGTTTATAGTCGTTCCTAGACCTATTTGCATAGCGTTTTGACCGCCTAGCTGACCTTGTGGAGCAGTA
Source organism: Campylobacter concisus (assembly GCF_003049085.1). Classification (NCBI taxonomy): domain Bacteria; kingdom Pseudomonadati; phylum Campylobacterota; class Epsilonproteobacteria; order Campylobacterales; family Campylobacteraceae; genus Campylobacter; species Campylobacter concisus. The sequence continues at coordinate 153,395 of NZ_PIQX01000004.1, read as the reverse complement.
GCAACTCTTGGAGTTTGGCTTAGTATATCAGCAAAGTTTGCACGGTTGTATTTATAACCATAAGTATTGACGTTTGCGATGTTGTTGCCCTCTACGTCCATGGCTATCTGGTGGGCTTGTAGGCCTGAAACACCAGACCAAAGTGATCTCATCATTGACTTATCCTTTTTGCATTTTAAATTTTTATATTTTTCAAAAGCAAAAGATGTTCCAAAAATTTATATTGATAAAAAGCAGAAGAAATAAAAAGAAATTTGGCGTAATTAACGCCAAATTTTATCCAAGTATCATTGCACCTACGATGCCACCGATGATAAGTGGGATATTGAAAAATACAAATGTAGGCACACAAGTATCATATATGTGATTGTGCTCATTATCGGCATTTAGACCGCTTGTCGGCCCAAGTGTGCTATCGCTTGCAGGACTTCCAGCATCCCCTAGAGCTGCAGCTATGCCAACTAACAAAATGATGGCTGGTACGCCAAAACCAAGACTAACGCATAGTGGCACATAGATAGAAGCTAAGATAGGTATCGTACCAAAGCTAGTGCCTATGCCCATCGTGACTAAAAGACCGATAAGTAGCATCAAAAATGCTCCGCCTATCTTGCCGCCAGATACCAAGCTAGCATATTTTACAAGCTCGTCTATGCCACCGCTCTCTCTTAAGATAGTGCCATAACCTGCAGCAACTAGCATGATAAAAGCGATAAATCCCATCATAGCAAGGCCGTTATCCATGATCTTATCTACTTTTTTGTATTCGATGCCGCCAAAAACAACCATGACTAAAAGTCCAAGTAGTGCGCCAAGTGGCAAGAGTGATGTGTAAATTTGTACGACAAAAGCCACTACCGCACCAGCTAGAACCGCCCACTCCTTTTTAGTCATCTCAAGGCTTTTTGCACGCTCGATCTCATCAAGCTCTTCTTTTTCAAATTTTGAAGTTTTATAAACTCTTTTTTTACCATAAAAAAGTATGGCAAGGATAAGTCCGATAAGCATAGAAGCGCCACCTATCCACATAACAGAAGAGATATCGGAAATAGATGTGGTTATGCCGTTATTTGCTAGCTCTTTTTTTAAGATATTGTGAAAAAGCAGACCAAAGCCAACGCTAAGGCTTACATAAGGTGCTTGAAGACCAAATGTCAAAGCACAAGCCACGGCACGTCTATCTATTCCCATTTTGTTCATAATAGCAAGAAGTGGCGGGATTAAAATAGGTATAAAAGCTATGTGAACTGGGATTAAATTTTGAGATAAGCACGCTATAAATGCAATAGTTAGTATAAAAATCACTTTATTTGAGCTAAGGAATTTACTCAAAGCATTTATCAAGATAGCAGTTAAATTTGTATTTGCGATGGCGGCTGCTAAAGCACCAAGCAAAATATAACTAAGCGATGTTTCAAGATTGCCTTGCATACCGCTTATGAGGCTTTGTGTAGTCTCTTTTAGGGCTGTAAAGAGGCTATCTATCCCACCTGCAATGCCACTTTCAAATCCACTAAATCCATGCTTATACATTACTCCCGCAACAAGAGCAGAGATAAGGATAGAAAGCAAAATGTTAAAACGCAATAGACAAAGTATCGTCATTACCAAAATGCTAAAAACAACAGGGTTAAATATAAGCATGAGCGTCCTTTTTGTGAGTGTTGAGAGATTATACAAATGTGTGGCTTATTAAATTTTAAAAAGAGTGGCTTAAGTGGGCTTGTGTTAAGATTTTGAGTAAATTTTAAAAGGAAAAAACGATGGATTTAGAGAAAATTTATAAAGAGGCTGGGGCGTATTTAGAGGGGCATTTTTTACTAAGCAGTGGCAATCACTCGCAGTTTTATCTCCAAAGTGCAAAGGTGCTTGAAGATCCAGCTTTGGCTGGAAAGCTAGCTGATGAGCTTGCCCGTGTGATAGAGAAATTTGGCATTAAATTTGATAGCGTTTGCTCGCCTGCACTTGGAGGAATTTTAGCTGGGTATGAGCTAGCTCGCGCAGCAAAGAAGCGATTTATATTTACAGAGCGAGTTGAAAAGATAATGAGTCTTAGACGTGGTTTTGAGGTGAAAAAAGGCGAGAAATTTATCGTTTGTGAGGACATTATCACGACTGGCGGCTCGGCACTTGAAGCAGCACACGTGATAGAGAGCCTTGGCGGCGAGGTAGTTGGCTTTGCAGCACTTGCGAATCGTGGCTTTTGTAAGGTTACAAATTTAGACAATGAAGCTAAGCCAAATGCAAAACTGCCAAGCGATAAGCCGTTTTTTGCTTTAGGAAATTTTGAGTTTGAAATTTATGAGCCTGAGAATTGCCCACTTTGTAAAAATGGAAGCAAAGCGATCAAACCTGGAAGCAGAGGCAACTAAAATTTAATACCATAAATATAGCTATCTTTCTTTTTTAAATTGATCGATAGCTAAAATTTTTAGAAAATCCAAAATAGTACTCATAGAAAAATTTTAATCAAGACTTCAAATCACTTCAACAAAAATTTATAGTTTAGTTTTTAAAAGTAATCTGTCTTTTATATTGGTATGAATTATTTTTTAGATAATCTTATTTTTTAAGCTACCAAGTGATAATATCTGCTCAAAAAGCGAGATGAAGCTATGCAAGAATATGATATTTTAGACGTTTTATCAAACAAAAAGGTCCTTTGCCTTGAAGATGAAGAGGCGATTTTAAAAAATATTTGTGCTTCTTTGGAGCTATTTTTTGCCGAAGTAAATGGCGTAACAGATGGCTATGATGCACTTGAGCTAGCGATGAGCGATGCTTATGATGTTTTGGTGCTTGATATAAGCGTGCCAAATATCGATGGTCTAGAGATCGCTAAAAAAGTAAGAACTATAAATCAAAAAATTCCTATCGTGATCTTATCAAGCCACATCGAGCAAGAGTATTTGTGGAGAGCAGTTGAGCTAAAGATCACAAGATATCTTGCAAAGCCATATGATAAAAAATCATTTATAAAAGCCCTAGAAGACGTTGCTTTAGAGCTTGTTGGACGTAAGCCGACTCTTAGGCTAAATGATGAATTAGAATACGATTTTGGCAAAAAAGTACTTTATATAAATGGTGAAATTTCTCATCTAAGTAAGAGTGAAAGTAGGCTTTTAGAGTATTTTTTAAACAACAAAAATCAAACTATAACTTATGAACAAATTTTTGATTATATTTGGGAGTATGAGCAGCCAAGCAAAGAGGCGATAAAGACGATCGTAAAAGAGCTTAGAAGGAAGCTTGGCAAAGATGTGATTAAAAATTTATACGGTGTAGGTTATCTTTGTGAAATATAAATTTCAGCTAATCGTTAGTGTTTTTATCTTTGTTTATCTCTTAATATCCGCACTTGTTTTAAATTTTTATAATAATCTTGCAATGAAAGATGCCAAAAAAGAGGCGTATTATGTGCTTGAGAGTATAAATTCTGTAAGAGAATACATAGCAGGCGTTCAGCGTCCGCTAATAGAGCAGCTAAAGCATGATGGCATTATAAAAGAGGATTTTTTTGACGAGAGATTGCTCTCATCTTCATATATAAGCCGTGAAATTTATAATATCCAAAAGAAAAAATACAATCTTGACTTTGACTATAAACTAGTCGCCATGGCGCCTTTAAATAAAGCTCATGAGCCAAATGAATTTGAAGCGCAGGTGTTAAGAGGCTTCAAAGAGAATAAATTTAGTGAGTTTTCAAAGATTATAAAAGATGAAAATGGCTCACAATTTTTTGTAGGGCTTCCTATAAGAAGTCAAAATACATCTTGCTTAGCCTGTCACAATAGTGAAAGTGCTCCAAAACAGATGTTGGATCGTTATGAAATTTCAAATGGAAAAATTTCTGAAGCAAGTGAGATGATGGCAATGCTATCTTTTAAAATCCCACTACGTGCCATTTTTTCTTACCATTTAAAAGAGGTTGTCATCATAATGAGCGCGATAGCCTTTGTATTTGGGATATTTTTACTACTTGTTTATAAGATGCATAGGCGCGGAGAAGAGAGTAAAAGACAGACTGAGCAGCTAATGATACATCAAAGCCGCCTAGCCTCAATGGGCGAGATGATAGGCAATATCTCACATCAGTGGAAGCAGCCTTTAGCTCAAATTAGCTCAGCTTTAATAAATTTAGAACTCTATCAGGAGCGAAAAAAGCTTGATGAAGCAAAAATTTATGAGTTTATAGAAGAGACTAGCAAGCAGATAAATTTTATGTCTGAAACGGTTGATGATTTTAAAAACTTTTTTAAACCAAATACTTTAAAAAGGGAGTTTAGCGTAGAGGAAGTGGTAAATCAGACTATAAAAATTCTAAACGCCTCACTTAAGAAATATCAAATCGAAATAGAGATCGATATAAGAGAAAATTTTACGATTTTTGCGAATTTTAATGAAATAATCCAAATTTTAATAAATATTATAAATAATGCAAAAGATGCATTTAAACAAAGCTATGTAAAGCCAAGAGTAATAAAAATTTATACTTTTATAAAAGATAATCGTAAAAATTTATGCGTTCAAAATAATGCAGGAGCGATAAAGGCTTCGTTTTTAAAGGTTATCTTTGAGCCACACTTTAGCACAAAAGAGTCTGGCAGCGGGCTTGGCCTATATATGAGTCGGCTAATCGCTAGCAAAAATAACGCCCTAATCTTTGCTAGAAACGTAGATGAAAATAGTATTACATTTACAATTAGTTTCGAAAATTTATAATTTATTAAAATTCCCCCTTTTCTACCCTTTTTTGGTGTTAGTATTATCAGTATGAAATCATTTTGATTTTAGGATAAAAATTTAAAGGAGGGCACATGAGAAATCTACAAAAAGCCTTAGCTGGTTTGCTCATGGGTGTTAGCATCTTCGCTTCACAAGCCTGTTGCGAAGAGCATAATATGCAGATGTCCGATAAAGCACGTGATGTTATCGCAAATCCTAAAGGCACACTGCAAAGTAGAGGTGTTATCTCCTTGCAAGACTACGTTGTAGAAGAGCAAGAGATGTATAACTGGTTATTTAAAAACCACCCTATTTTTACAAAGTATGGTGGTAAAACCGTCGGTAAAATGGTCGTTCACGACCGTGGCTTAGAGTGGCTTGCCGAGGGACATGGCTTTGATATGTCAAAGCTTAGTAAAAGAGATGGCGGTAAGGGCTATAGTTCTATGATGTATAGAATTCCAGCCACTTCATCACTTCAGTTTCCTAATAAATTTGTAGGACCAGAAAAGTGCGGTGAGTGTCACCCGGCTCAGTATGAAGTGTGGAGCAGATCTCGCCACGCAACTACTATGCGTTTCCCTGGCGAGCACCCAGAGGTTAACAACAACCTAACTGAGCCAGTATTTGACAAAGATACAGCTTCTATCCTTCCAAAAGGTATCACTCCGGATGTTATCTACGCAACTGTTGGTCACTTAAGAACAAAAATGGGCTACGTAGATGCATGGTTACTTCGTGGTACTTACTACGTTGAGGGTGGTTTACTAAGAGATGGTACAGGCCAGATCGTAGCTGGTGGTAACCAATGGCAAAGAACATGGGCGTTAAATTTAGACGACGCAACTGTTAAAAAGATAAAAGAGCTTGTCCCAGAATTTCCTGGCACTCTTGAAGAGTATGGCGATAATGGCGGATATGTTAGAGGTCTAGCTTCATACGCTGCAAAACATAAAAAATCAATGTTTTTCCAAGCGAACTCATCATATTGTGAAGTTTGTCACCCAGTTAAATTCGACTTTAAATCAAAAGCAGAATTTTATGCAGCACTTGGTAATGCTAAAGAGCTTCAAAAACACACTATCTCAAAAGGTGTAAGCTGTGAGGAGTGCCACGGAGCTGGCGGTCACCTTGATGGAGCTACAAATTTTAGAACATCAAACTGCGAACGCTGCCACCAAAGATTTAATTTTAGTCCAGACTTAATGCGTGCCAATCCTCTAAACAACGGCAAGCTTGATCTATCATTAAGCTCTAAATTTAAATCAATGGGACCAGGATGCGGTTCTGAAGGTTCACAATCATACTTTACAGCTCACTACGACAAAGGTATGAGATGTGTAACTTGCCACGATCCACACGACAATACAGGCCTAGTTGTAGGCGATAAAAACGTAAAAGGCATGAACTATAACTCAGAACAAGGTTATTTAAGTGCATTCTACACTAAACCAAAACTCAAAAAAGAGTGTAAAGATTGCCACGAGACTCAAGCATATATCGCATCTAAAGCAGATACACACAAAGATAACACTTGTGCATCTTGCCACATGCCATTTATGATGAGTTGTGAGAATTTCTACGCTGTTCAGTTCCAAGACAACGCTGGCTTTGATACTCAAAGAAGATCTCACATCTGGAAGATCATGGTTGATCCAAAAGAGAAATCTCTAGTACCAGGCGATGCTGCCAAAGGTCCAAGAGATGCTAAAGATTGGCACTTTGAGAGAGATAAAAATGGCCATAACTACGTTGACTTGATGTGGGCTTGCGCTAGAACATCTTGGGCTGATAAAGATATGAAAGATACCAAAGGCTGCCATAGCCCAGTATTATCTGAGCTAAAACCAACACTTCACTTCAAAAACCAAAAACAAGTTTATGATGAAGTTATGGGATGGCAAACTCCAGTTAAGAATGAATTCTCTGAAGTTAAGATTGGTATTGAAGGACTTTACTCACTACTTGAGACCAAAAAACTTGACGCAAGTGATAAAGTAAGAGTTTATGAGCTTATCCAAAATGCTCAAGAGATCATCGATATGGTTGAAAAAGATGGTTCGTGGGGTATGCACGGATTTAAATTTACTAAACAAAAACTCGATGCATCAAAAGAGTATATAAAAGAAGCTCAAAGAATTTTGAATAAAAATTTATAGCATTTAGGGGCTAGTTTTAGCCCCTTTAATCTTAAGGGTTTGATATGAAAAATAAGGTTTTAAAATTTACACTACTTCTTAGCTTAAGTGCTTCTGGTTTGCTTGCAAATGTAGATTCAAATGAGTCTTATGCTATGGGAGCAACAAGTGGTGGATATGTTTTAAAAGGGTTACTTGAACAAAAACAAATAGGCATTAGCTACGATGCTGATGCAGTGATAAAAGGCTTTAGCGACGCGCTAAAGAGCGAGCTAAAACTAAGTGATGATGAGATAGCAAAGCTACTAAACAAAAGGGCTGAAAGCTTAGATAAGATAGTAAAAGAAAAAGAGGCTGCCAAGCTAAAAGAGAATTTAGCCCAAGGCAAAGCCTATATGGAAAAAAATGCAAAAAATAAAAATGTAAAAACAACAAAATCAAAATTGCAATATGAAATTTTAAAATCAAGCAAAAAGGGAGCGACTCCAAAACAAGAGAGTATCATCATAGCAAACTACAAAGCTAGCTTTATCGATGGTAAGGTCTTTGATGAGACAAAAGAGGCTCCAGCCCATCTTTCTATGCTAAATTTGATCCCAGGTCTTGAAGAGGGCTTAATGCTCATGAAAGAGGGCGATAAGTTTAAATTTGTTATCCCGCCAGAACTTGCGTACGGCGATAGCGGCATGGAGGGCATACCTGGAGGCGAGACTATCGTTTTTGAGATAGAGCTTGTTAAGGTCTTAAAGCCAGGTGAGTTAGCCGAGGCTGCAAAGAAAATTCACGAAAAAGAACTAAATGAGGGCATCAAAAAGCCTCATTAAGATATAAAATGGAGTTAAAAATGCAAAATCAAAAAAATAGAAGAGCCTTTTTAAAAAGCATGGTAGTTGTGGCTGCTGGTGCTGGTGCGGCAAGTAGTGGTTTTGCTTTTAAGAGTGAAGAAAGTGTAAAAAAACCACACTTTGGTATGATATTTGACCAAAATAAATGCGTTGGTTGCACGGATTGCGAGATAGCCTGCAGAGAAGTAAATATAGTCCCAAAAGGACAGATGAGACTTTTTATAGAAGATAAGACTAATCCTAAAAATTTACTCGATAAAAGATTTGTAAGAGTATCTTGTCAGCAGTGTGTCGATGCGCCTTGTGTAGCTGTTTGCCCAACAAACGCCTGTCACAAGGATCCAAAAACAGGCATACAGACTACAAATATAGATGACTGCATCGCCTGTAAATACTGCATCGTAGCCTGTCCATATGATGTGAGATATATCGATAAGGTTACGCACTCAGCTCAAAGCTGTAACTTTTGCGTAGATACAAATTTAAAGGACGAAAAAGAGCCAGCTTGTGTAGAAGCTTGTAGATACGAGGCGATCGTCTTTGGTGATCTTAACGATGAAGATTCGCACATCAGTAAGCTACTAGCCGTAAAAGATAGCATAAGGCTAAGAGCAGAGCTTGGCACAAAACCAAGCCTTAGATATATTCCTAAAGTAAAAATGGGGGTGTAAGATGGATGGTGCATTAAATTTTACTGCAACATTTTCGCATGGAGTAGAGTGGGGCTGGCCGATCGCTGTTTATCTTTTGCTAGCTGGTATGAGTGGTGGAGCGCTAATCGCTGCTATACTTTTAAAACACTATAAAAAGCAAGAGAGCTTTAGCCCATTTTTTAAGGCTGCTTCGCTTTTAGCATTTGTTAGCATCATGCTTGGTATGGTTTGCTTGATAGCTGATCTTGAAAAGCCACTTTTGTTTTGGAAAATTTTGATTAATTATAATTTCACATCAGTTATGTCTATCGGTGTTGCTGGACTTTGTGTATTTATACCGCTTAGCTTTTTGATGTGCCTTTATGCATTTAATGATGAGATTTCAAATTTCTTAGCCAAAAGTTTAAAATCCTTTAGCGCTCTTTTTGCACTAATAATGAAAATTTTAATACCGCTTTATCCATTTTTAAGTCGTATTTGTCTTATTTTTGCTGTAATAATTTGTGCTTATACTGGATTTTTGATCTCAGTTTTGATTAGATTCCCGCTCTTAAACACAGCTGTGCTTCCAGCTTTATTTATAGCTTCAGGACTAAGTGCTGGCATAAGTGGTAGTAGCTTGGTTGCAGCAGCTTTATTTAAAGAAGATCCACATTCAAGCGACCTTCATTCGCTTCATAGCGTAGAATTTAGCGTTTTGGGAGCTGAAATTTTACTCATTTTAATGCTTTTTGTATCGCTTTTACTTGGTTCAAGTTATCAGCAAAATGCAGCTGTTGCTTTTTATAGTGGCGTTTGGGCAAATTTCTTTTGGCTTGGCGTTGTGCTAGTTGGCTTCATTGTGCCTTTTGTTTTAAATTTTGCATTTGGCAAAAAAGTAGCTAGTCTAAAATTTAGCTTTTATATCAGTTCATTAGCGGCTGTTATTGGTGTTTTACTGCTTAGGGTGTTTATACTTTATGCGGGACAAACTTATAGCATTTAAGGTAGAGGCGAGCGATGAGAATTTTAAATATCTACCGCTTGTCTTTGATATTATTATTTATTCTTGCTTTTGGTGCAGGGCTTGCGACTTTTTTAGAAAATTTTTATGACACACAAACGGCCAGAGTACTTGTCTATGAAGCGCTTTGGTACGAGTGTGTTATGTTTGCTTGCACTATTTGTTTAGCCATTAGTATCGTAAAAATCAAGATGTATAAAAAATTTGGCGCATTTTTGATACATCTTGCTTTTATTGTTATCTTCATCGGGGCTGCGCTTACAAGGTATTTTGGCGAAGAGGGTGTTATGCATCTTAGAGCTCTGCAAAGCTCAAATGTAATGCAAAGCGTTAAGCCTTATCTTAGAGTCGAAATGCTTGGAGAAAATTTTAGTTATCCATTAAAATTAAGCTTATTTGGTAAAAACGACTTTGAGTTTAAAAATTTTATAGACGGCAAGGAATTTATAATTAACTTGCTTGGATATAAAAAAGATGAGAAAAACGCTCCTGCTACGCTTAGTTTAGAGATAAGCTTTAACGGCGAAAAAAAGAGCGTTAAGCTAAAAGGCGGAGCTGGATATGAGCTGGAGCCTAGTGTGCTAAGTTTTGGTGGGCAAGAGGTGAAATTTTACTTTAGCTCAAAGGCTTTAAATTTACCATTTTCATTAAAGCTTGATGAGTTTATTTTAGAGCGATATGCGGGGCTAAATAGTCCATCATCTTATACAAGTAAAGTAAGTATCGCTTGCAGTAAGTACGACATCTCGCTAAATAATCCACTAACGATTGATGGCTATAAAATTTTTCAGTCTTCATACGATCCTGATGAGCTTGGAAGCGCTTTTGAGATCAGCCGTGATCCTGGCAAAATCCCAACTTACATAGGATATTTTTTGCTTTGTCTTGGCTTTGTGGCAAATTTATTTAGTAAAAAGAGCCGTTTTTTTAGGCTACTAAATTTTATAAAAGGTTCGCAAATCGTATTTTTGGCTATTTTGCTTTTAAATGCTACTCCAAATTTTGCTAATGAAAATAATAAAAATTTAGACGCTCATGCAAGCAAATTTGCCAAAATTTTGACTCAAGCTGACAGCAGAATCTCTCCTGCTGGCTCTTACTCAAGAGCTGTGATAAGTAAAATTTCAACCAAAACCACGCTATTTGGTCTTAGTAGCGAGGAGCTAATGCTCTCTTTTGCCATCTCGCCAAAAGAGTGGATGGACAAAAGGATAGTAAAGATCACAAGCGAGCGTGTGGGCGAGCTTTTGGGAGTTAATGAGAAATTTGCTAGTTTTAACGACGTCTTTAACGAAAATGGTGAGTATAAGCTGGCTAAATTTGTAGAAGCTGCAAATGAAAAATCCGCCTCAAAAAGAGATAAATTTGATAATGACGTGATCAAATTTGATGAGAGACTAAATGTCTTATATCTTGCACTAAAGGGAGAAATTTTAAAATTTATCCCAGCTAAAAATGGCGATAAATTAACGTGGCTAGGCGTAAATGAAGCCTTTGGCTCAAGTGAAATTTCAAGCGAGCTTAAAAGCGTCTTAGGCGCTTATATAGAAAATTTAAGCCTTTGCGTAAAAAGTGGCGAGTGCAAAGAGGCTGATAGGAGCTTGGAGAAAATTTCAAGCTATCAAAGAAGCACTCTAGGCTCTCTTGCACCAAGCGAGGCAAAGGTGGAGCTTGAAGTGCTTTATAACCAAATGGAAATTTTTAAATTTCTTATATATTTTTACATGATTCTTGGGCTAGTTTCGCTTGCTCTTGGCTTTTATAGGCTATTTTCTGGAAAGAAATTTAGATTTGAGGGTGCATTAAGCCTTGCGTTTTATTTTGGCTTTGCGGTGCATTTGTTAAATTTAGCTCTTCGTGCTTATATCTCAGGGCATGCACCTTGGAGCGATGCTTATGAGAGCTTAGTCTATATCTCGCTTGCAAGTGTATTAGCTGGAGTTTTATTTTTTAAACATCAAAGCTTTGCTCTTGGAGCTGCTTCACTTTTTGCAAGTGTGAGCTTGCTTGTCGCTCATCTAAATTTTATAAATCCACAAATAACAAATCTAGTCCCAGTTTTAAAGTCATTTTGGCTTAGTGTGCATGTAAGTGTCATCACGGCAAGCTACGGCTTTTTGGGCTTTAGTTTTGTGCTTGGGCTTCTTGGGCTTCTTTTAATGGCTATAAAAAACAAAAAAAACGAGCAAAAGCTCAGCGAGCAGATAAGATACCTTGCCGCTACTGATGAGCTAAGCCTCATCATAGGACTTAGCTTGCTAACTATTGGAAATTTTCTTGGTGGCGTCTGGGCAAACGAGAGCTGGGGCAGATACTGGGGCTGGGACAGCAAAGAGAGCTGGTCGTACATAACGATAATTATTTATGCTATTGCACTTCATTTAAGATTTATCCCAAGATTAAAAAATATTTTTACCTTTTTAGTAGCTAGTGTGCTCTCTTTTGGTTCAGTTATTTTTACCTATTTTGGTGTAAATTTCTATCTAAGTGGACTTCACTCATATGCAAATGGCGATGGATTTAGCGTTTCAAATTTACTTTATTTGATTTTAATGCTCTTGGCTTTACTAATCGCCTTTGCTTATAGAGGTAAGGATATAAAAGAGATTTAGGAGATATGATGAAAAAGAGTTTGGTTTTATTGTTTGCTTGTTTGGGACTATTAAACGCTGGCTATATCAAAGAGGCTTTAAGCGCAAAAGATGATCACAACAAGCTAGCAAAAATTTATGAAGATGCTTGCGATAAAGAGAAAAAGGCATCAGGCTGCTACAATCTAGCTGTACTTTACAGCAGAGGTGATGGTAATGTCAAAAAGGACGAAGCAAAGGCGGCGATGCTTTATGAAAAGGCTTGTGATCAAAACTTCTCTATGGCTTGCAGTAATCTTGGCTACGCCTATGAAAAAGGTAAAGGCGTGGAGAAAGACCTAGAAAAAGCAGTGAAATTTTATGAAAAAGCCTGCAAAGACAACGAGGGTTGCACAGAGCTTGGCTTGCTTTATGCGAATGGCACCGGCGTGACAAAGGATCTTAAAAAGGCAAAAGAGCTTTACGAAAAGGCTTGCAAGGCAGGGGATGGCATAGGATGTAGTAATCTTGGCTATTTGTACGCGCAAGGTGAAGGTGTCGAGAAAGACTATGCAAAAGCCAAAGTAAACTACGAAATGGCTTGCGCAAACGAAGCTGGCATAGGGTGTGACAACCTTGGCTTTTTATATGTATATGCACAAGGCGTTGATCAAAACCTCACAAAAGCTACAAAACTTTACGAGCAAGCGTGCATATATGGATATGAAAAGGGCTGCAACAACTACGCTATCATGCTAGCAGAGGGCAAAGGTGTGAAAGAAGATTTAGAAAAAGCATGTGAAATTTTTACCAGAAGCTGCAAAAATGGCTTAAAAGAAGCGTGTGAGAATTTAGAAATTTTAGGAAAGTATTGATGCTTGATAAAGTTAGCTCAGTGGCATTTAAAGCTTATAAATATAAAAATAAAAAATACTAAAGGAGATAATATGATTTTACGTTCTATCTTGGGTTCAGCACTGCTAGCGACCCTACTTTTTAGTGCCTCGGCAAATGAACAAGCCGTCAAAATGAAACCGATGTTTCAAAGCGTGGATCCTAGCAAGGCTACGCTAGTAGGAAGCGGCGAGGGCAAGGAGTATTGTGCTGTTTGTGGAATGAATTTGGTTAAATTTTATAAGACCAATCACGTATATAACGGCAAGCAAGTAGCATCACTTCACTGCTTATACGAGCTAACAGAAGGCAAGATCCCAAGCGAGGCACAAGTCGTTGATACTAAAAATTTAAATTTGATCGATGTAAATAAAGCCTTTTATGTCGTTGGCAGTAGTGTTAAAGGCACAATGACTAGAAATAGCAAATACGCTTTCTCAACCGAGGCTGATGCAAAAGAATTTCAAGCAGAAAATGGCGGTGAGATAATGAATTTTGCTAAAGCTTACGAGATCGCTGGACAGGATTTCGAGGGTGATAATAAAATGATAAAAGCTAAGCGCGAGGACGGCGTTTATGCACATGGTAAAGAATTTTATGAAGCAAACTGCGACAAAACTGATCCAAAAAGCTTTAAAGCTATCTCTGAGCTAAAAGCTCATCTTAAACAAGTATGCGACGCAAAAGAGGCTAACAAAGCTCCAGAGTACGACAAGCACTTGCAAGCCGCTGCTCTTTATCTATGGGATGCTCCGGCAAATTTAGGTACTAGCAACCAAGCCTCAAAAGCTAAACAAGAAATAAAAAAATCTGAGAGAATAGTCGTACCAAAAGGTGCAAGATGTGCGGTATGTGGCATGCTTGTCAAAAATTCTCCATGGGCGACACTCATCAAAGCAGATGGCAAAGATTATTATTTTGATGGTGTAAAGGATATGGCACAATTTTACTTTGCGGATGGCAAAATGAAAGATGCTTATGTGAGTGACTATTACACGCTAGAAAAGCTTGATGCAAAAGATGCGTTTTACGTTCATGGCTCAAACGTTTACGGACCAATGGGTGATGAGTTTATCCCATTTAAAGACGAAGCAAAGGCAGAGAGCTTTTTAAAAGATCATGCCGGCAAAGGTGTCATAAGATTTGACGAGATAAAGAATTTTATCGGTAAATAATGTGAAATTTCTAGTTTTTTTGGCGTTATTTTTTGGACTTTCTTATACGCTTTTAGCGGCACACTATCTTAGCTTTGATCATAAAGCAAAGCAAGATGAGCTAAGAGAAATTTCTAAGATAACAAGAGCAAATGCTGCTTTTAGTTTTAACCAAAAGGGGCAAAAAGGCTTTGTATATGATAGGTAAAAATTTTATAAACTATGCTGTGGTTCTGCTTTTTAAAGATAGGAAGGATCACCTTTTTAGCTTTTGCCTCTTTGCACTCATTATCTTTGTGCTAAGCTCGGTACTTTTCATCTCTGGATCGATCCAACATGATCTTATAAATTTAGTAAAAGATAGATCAAGTATCGTAGTGAGCGCATTTCGTGCTGGCAAAGGCGATCTCATGCACCCTGGCTATATCTATGATATCTCGAAGATCGATGGCGTAAGTGATGTAAGGGGCGTAGTTGATGGAGAGTACTACTTCGTTCAAAAGCGTATTTGGTTCCATCTATATGAAGATGATAGCTTAAGAGAGGATGAGATGATCGTCGGAGAAGGTGTAAAGGCAGCGATGAATGAGCTTTACTACGATGAGAGCTTTAATTTTCTAACTGAAGAGCGCATGATACCAGTAAAGATATTAAAGACCATGCCGGCACAAAGTGGCTTAATCTCAAATAACGCTATATTTTTGCATCCAAATACGCTAAGGGCTATCTTAAATTTAAAAGATGAAGAGTATACAAAGCTCTACGTTGAGGTACCAAACACAGATGAGATCAGTGAAGTAGCTTTAAAGATAGAGAATTTATATCCAAATTCTTTCGCTCTTAGTATAGAAGATGAGGTGGCTAAGGTTAGGCACCTTTACTATTATAAGGGTGGAATTTTTATGAGCATTTACGTTAGCGTTATGCTTATATTCTTTGTCTTGCTTAAAAACCAAATTTCACTTGCCTATGGTAGTAAAAAGCGTGAAATAGCTATTTTAAGAAGCATTGGTTTTTGTATAAAAGATATTATATTTTTAAAATTTATACAAAATTTCATCGTGAGTGTTAGTGCTTTTTTACTCGGTGTTATGCTGGCTTATCTCTTTGTTTTTGTATTAAACGCTCCACTTTTAAAAGGGATATTTTTAGGTGATGAGCTTTTAAATTTTACAAATTTCACGCCTATTTTAGAGTTTGATAAGCTCTTTTTGATCTTTGTCTTTGGCGTCATACCATTTTTGGCGTTTGTACTTATACCTTCATGGAGAGTAGCAAGTAGTGACATAAATGAGGGACTAAAATGATAAATATAAGAGGTGTTAGCCTAGTTTATAACCAAAACAAACAAAATGAGTTTTGCGCTTTAAAAAATATAAATTTAGATATTAATAACGGCGAGCTAGTGATACTAAAAGGCATTAGTGGAAGCGGCAAAAGCACCTTGCTTTCGCTTATCGCCCTACTTCAAAAGCCAACTAGTGGAGAAATTTTAATAGATGGCACTAACATTGCAAAGCTGCCTGATGCCTTTTGCTCTGAGCTTAGACATAAAAGGCTTGGATTAGTTTTTCAAAATTTTAACCTCATCGAGGGACTAAGTGTCTATGAAAATTTACTAGCTCCATTTGCTCTAACAAATTTCAAGGCAAATGTGCGAGATGAGATGATAAAAAAGGCTCTAAGTCTCGCAAATATCGCTCATAAAAAAGATGAGAACGTATCAAATTTAAGTGGTGGCGAGCGTCAAAGATGTGCGGTAGCTAGGGCTTTATCAATGGATGCTAACATCATCTTGGCTGATGAGCCAACGGCAAATTTAGACAGACAAAATGCACGTGCATTTTTGGGCTTACTAGAGTCTTTTAAAGCTCTAAAAAAGAGTGTCATTGTCGCTACTCACGATAGCATTTTTGATGAGTTAAGTGCAACAGATAGGATTGTTAGCTTGCAAAACGGAGAGATAGTATGAGTGTTTTTTTATCAAACGCCGTTATTGCCTTTTTATTAGCGGAGTTTGTACTGTTAGTTTTGATGAGTATTTCGCTCTTTTATGTCGTTAGGATCGTAAGGTCGTGGGACTACAACGCACTAACATCGCTTCAATACTCTCTTGAAAAACAAAACTATCTTGTAAATACGATCTTACTTTTTTGCATCTGTATCAAGATCGTATTGTTTATATTTTTTGCACTTTGCCTAAATGAACTCTCTGATATTGTGCCTGGTGCCATGTGCTCAGCTGGCGTGATTGGCTCAAATAAATTTGGTGGTATATTGATGCTCACTAAAATTTTGCTGATCTTTGGGCTTGGCATTTGGCTGGTTATAAATAAGCTTGACTTGCAGGCTCTAAATTTCCCTTATCTAAAGAAAAAATACGCCATTTTTATCTGCCTTTTTGTGATGATATTGCTCGAGCTTGGTATAGAAATTTCGTTTTTTTACAATATCCCACTAAAGGTGCCAGTCTTTTGCTGTTCTGTTACTTTTCAAGCTCCAAAGCTACCATTTGGCTATACAAATTTTGGTTTAGTGAGCGTATTTTTCGTGCTATTTTTTGTCATTTTGGTGCTAAATTTTTTAAAGCAAAGTATGGCGAGCTTTGTGGCAAATTTGTTATTTTTAGTGCTTAGCTACTACGCCATCACCTACTTTTTTGGCCTTTATGTTTACGAGCAGCCAAACCACAAATGCCCATACTGCATGCTAAAAGGTGATTATTTTTATGTTGGCTACCTCATCTGGGGCAGTTTGTTTCTCGGTGTATTTTACGGCCTTATGCCATATCTTGTTGAGATGATCACAAAGACAAACTACTCACACAAGCTCAAATTTTCATCGATCTGGCTAGGTGTTTGCGTGCTGATATGCTCGCTTTATGTCCTAAAATATTATTTGCTAAGAGGATTTTTATTTTGATAAAGCAAATTTTTTCTTTGTGTTTGTTAGCTCTAGTTCTAGCTGTACTTGCCTATAATGCTGATATAAGCGACGATAAAATTTTAGTTTTAAATAATGGCAAATCTGAGCCGATCGAGCAACTTACGCCAAATAAATTTATATGTTATGAGAGTAGGACGCTTATCGCTGATAACAACGACACAGCCCAAGCCATCATGCCAAATGGCGACATCTACTTCTTTAACGACATCACAAATTCTTTCATCTGGTATATGGCGCAAAAGAGCAAAGATAAGATCAAGTTATATGTCTATTCAAGAGATACAAACCGCTACATCCTAGCGCAAGATGCCTGGTACTCGAGGGTCGATATCACGCCGATGGGATATGGCATAGGGGCGTATGAGTTTCACACTTACGGCATAAATGACAACTACTTTAAAGAGGTCTTGCTTTACGCAGCACGCGGCGAAACGTTGCTAAATCCATACATAAACATCCTACTTTCAGAAAATAAGATATAAATTTATGTAGCTCTAAATTTGCTAGAACCCTGTTGGATTATTTTTAGTATTAAAGGCCTTTTTTTGTTTAACTTTTTATAAACGTCACACCATGGTTGAAGCCCTAATTCGCAAGCCTTACCAAAATATTCTTTTTCGGTACGATATTTTGTCTTAATCCTTGTTTATTTTCATATATAACTCCTAAATTAAAGCAACAATCAATATTTCAACTATCATAAGCATTTTGCTATTGCTTAGTTGCTTTATCATAAGTCACCTTTATTGTGCTTCAAGTCTAAGCTCAAAAAGATCCTCGCAAAAGCCAGTGGTTAGCAATATCACAGATAAAAGAACAGCCTTTTTCTTTTTTCTCCATTTTTGTAAATTTATTGTTGTTTTGGTTTAGCTTGTCTTCTTTTATTATAGGAACAAGCCAAATTTAGTATCTAATGTTATTAACCTTTAAAAAATCTCTTAGGTCTTCGTATTCGCTGTTTTCAAAGTAGCGCCATTTGCCAGGCTTTAGCATATCAAGGCTAACACGCCCAAAACTAACACGTTTTAGATCCATCACTTCAAGGTCAAAGTAGCCAAAGAAGCGGCGAAGCTCTCTGTTTTGTCCCTCATTGATAATGACCTTTAGTTTTGTGTAGCCACCACTTGAGCCAAAGACTTTATAGGCTAGAAATGGCTTAAATTCCATTGATTTTATAGTGGTTTTTGCGTGAGCACCTTTGGTAGCGTCCTTGGCAAAAAAGCCATTTGTCATGGCCTCAACAACCTCTTTCGTTACTTCGCCTTTTACTTTTAGATAGTACTCTCTTTCTATATCGCTATTCATGAGCGCTGTGGCGATCGCAGGCGCATCAGTTAGTAAAAGTAGCCCCTCGCTTGCGTAGTCTAGGCGCCCTACGCTAACAAATTTGGCAAATTTCTTGTCTAGCGTGTCATAGATCGTTTTTCGTCCGCGATCATCTTTCTTGCTAACTAGCTCGCCCTTTTGTTTGTGATAAACGATAACGGTAAATTCTTTTTTTAGCTTTATCAAACGGCCATTTATACGAACTTTATCATCTTCATCCACGCTTGTGGCAAGGTCGCTAACCACACGCCCCGCTATACTAACCTTGCCAGCTTTTATCAGCTCATCTGCCTCACGGCGTGAGTAGTTTGTGTTATGTGAGATAAATTTATTAAGTCTTGTTTTTTCCATTTTTATAGTCCTAAATTTGCAAGGTCGTGGATATGTAAAACACCCACAGGCACACCATTTTCTACGACAGCTAGAAGCTGAATTTTATACTTTTCTATCAAAGCTAACGCATCTACGGCTAACATCTCTTTGTTATCTATCTCTTTTGGATGCAGTGTTGCAAATTTCATCGCTGGCTCGTCTAGGTCAAAGTCTTCCCTCATAAGCGCACGCCTAAGATCGCCATCGCTCAAAATAGCGTCCAAAATACCATTTTTATCAACTATGAGAACCGTGCCAAGTTTGCCATGCGTCATCGTATCGATTGCGCTTTTTAGGGTTGCATTCCAGCGAACTATCGGTAAATTTTCGCTTCTCATCACATCTTTGACCTTTAAAAATAGCCTCTTGCCAAGGCTACCACCTGGATGAAAATTTGCAAAGTCCTCTTTTTTAAAGCCTCGTTTTTGCATCAAACAAACAGCTAACACATCGCCAAGAGCTAACGTTAGCGTAGTTGATGCTGTTGGAGCAGCGTTTAATGGGCAGGCCTCTTTCTCTACGTCAATGCTAATAAATGCGTCGCTAAATTTACCAAGCGAGCTTGTTTTACTCCTTGCCATGGCGACGATTTTCACACCAAAACGCTTTACATGAGGCAAAATTTTGATAAGCTCATCGCTCTCGCCACTAAAACTAATGGCTAACAAAACATCGTCCTTTTCTATCATGCCAAGGTCGCCGTGCATAGCCTCTGTTGGATGTAAGAAAAAGCTTGGGGTGCCAGTGCTCGCAAGTGTAGCAGCGATCTTTGCGCCCACATGACCGCTCTTGCCTACGCCCGTGACTATGACCTTGCCCTTTGTGTTATATATCAAATTTACAGCATTTTCTATGGCTAAATTTTTAGCATGCCTTAAAAGCTCGTTTGCTTCTATCTCTAAAACTTCTGCTGCGATTTGGTTCATTGTCTGCATAAATTTCCCTTACATTAGATAGATGATAGGCACGATAGTCGGGTATTTTTTGACTTTTCTAAAGATGTGCTTTCTGATCACTTGACGCACTTGTGACTCGAGCAGTCTGCCATCTTTTAAAAGTTCCTCTTTGACGTTGCTTAAAAACTGTGTCAAAATTTCTTGCATCTCTTTGCTAAACTCCGCATCTTGTTTATTGCCCACAAGGCCGTAGCTAATGACGCGAGGCTTGTTTATAAGCTTTGCGCCATGACGTGAAATTTGAGCGATTATCATGACGACACCTGCTTCAGCAAGGTTTTGTCTATCGATGACGACATCGTCTGAGATTTGTTTATTTATTTGATTGTCTATGAAGACTTTGCCGGTTTTTACCGTTTTTACACGTTTTAAGTATTTTTGACAGATCTCCATTTGATCGCCATCGCTCATTAGATAGATGTTTCTCTCGTCTACGCCGCAGCTTATAGCTGTCTCTTTGTGTTTTGCGATGTGATTATACTCGCCATGCACCGGTAAGAAAAATTTTGGTTTTATAAGACGTAGCATCAGCTTTTGCTCTTCTTGTGCCGCGTGACCGCTGACGTGGATCTCGCTAAAGTCTTGATAAGCGACGCTTGCACCTGATTTTATTAGGAAATTTAATACAGTCGAGATACTGCTTTCATTGCCTGGGATCGCTTTTGAGCTGATGATGATCTGATCGGTTGGCTTTATTTTGATGTATTTGTGCTCGTCGGTAGCCATTCGGTAGAGCGCGCTCATAGTCTCACCCTGAGAGCCTGTGGTAACGATCAGCACTTCGTTATCTTTAAATTTGCCAACCTCGTTTGCGTCGATAAAAATTTTCTTATCAAGCTTGATATAGCCAAGCTCCATTGCAGTATACAAATTTCTCTCCATTGATCTACCGATGACACAGACTTTGCGGTTGTATTTTAGCCCCCACTCGATCGCTTGATAGACGCGGTGTATGTTTGAACTAAATGTGCTCATAATGACGCGGCCTTTGGCCTTTGAGAATATCGCATCAAAGGTTTTGCCCACGCTGCTTTCGCTTTTAGTAAAGCCTTCTCTGTAGCTGTTCGTGCTATCGCTCATTAGACATAATACACCTCTTTCGCCGTAGTATGCGAGTCTGCCAAGGTCAGTTGGATAGCCGTCGATCGGCGTATGGTCGATCTTAAAGTCACCCGTATGGATGATGGTGCCCGCCTTTGTCGTGATAGCAAGTGCTGAAGCATCGATGATAGAGTGAGTTATGTGTATCCACTCAACCTCAAAGTCGCCTATTAGATATGGCTTTCTTTTTTCGACAGAGCGGAAAAGTGAGCGCTCTTGCTTTAAGCCGTGCTCTTCAAATTTATTGTTTATCATACCAAGTGGCAAAGGTGTAGCGTAAATCGGGAATTTAAACTCTTTGTAAAAGTAGGGCACTGCGCCGATGTGATCCTCATGTGCGTGAGTGATGATGACGCCTTTTATCTTATCTTTTATTTTTCTAACATAGTCAAAGTCAGGGATTAGTATATCCACGCCGTGCATACTCTCGCTAGGAAAGCTCATACCGATATCAACGATGATAGCGCTGGTTTCAGTTTCAAAGACGGTCATGTTGCCGCCGATCTCACCAAGACCGCCAAGTGGAGTTATGCGAATTTTATGCTCGCTTGAGTTTAGATACTTCATCGGCTCCAGACGAAGCTCGTGAACAGCCTTATTTGCCACCATTGCACTTGCGATATCTTGCTGCCACTGCTCATTACCGTTTAGTTTTGCAGGTAAATTTTTCTTTGGCTTTTTAGCTTTTTTAGGCTTTTCTTTTTGTTCTTGCGTTTTGGTTTTTGTTTCTTGTGGTTCTTGTTTTTGCTCTTTTGGCTTATTATTTTCACCGTTTTTGTTTTGATTTTTATTATTTCTTGGCTTTTTTGGGCGAGAATTTTGGCTCTTTGGCTCGGCGTGCGTTTCATTCTCAGCTTGCTCTGCTGCAAAGAAGTTATCTATCACACTTTTGTTTGCTAGTGAAGTTTGCTCGGTAGTTTCGCCCTCTTGTTTTGGCTTATTTTTTGGTCTAAATCTTCGTCTTTTGTTGTTTTTGCTTTGGTTAGTTACAACTTTCTCTTCGTTTTTGTCGTTCATTATCTTCCTTTAATCTTTCAAATACTTTTAGATAAGAATCGACATCTAGCTCGTGTGGACGTAAATTTTGAGCTAAGCCTAGGCTTTCAAAAATTTCTTCTAACGCATTTTTCTCGAAATTTGTAGATAAATTTTTCAAAAGCATCTTTCTTGGCGAAGCAAACGCAGCTCTTAAAAATACTTTAAAAGCCTCGTATTGTTTTGCATCTTTGAAAATCCCGTCTTTGCCAAAAATCTTTTTTATTTTTTGTAGTTTGATGACTGAAGATGTGACCTTTGGAGGCGGGTTAAAAAGCTTTGCATCCACGTCAAACAAGAGTTCACACCTGCCTTGAAGTGAAGCGAGGATCGATAAAGAGCTAAATTCTTTATCCTTGCTCTTTGCACTAAATTTAAGAGCAACCTCTTTTTGTATCATCACGATAAGCCCAAGGCATTTTTCGTCATCTATCGCATTTAGTATCATTTTCGTAGCAACGTAATAGGGTAAATTTGCGACTAAAAAGTAGTTCTCACTACTTAGTCCGCCCTCTTGCTGCCACTGTTCTAATGCATCTTTACAAAAAAGTTTTAATTGTCCATTTTGGATCTCATTTGCAAATTTGACTTTTAAAATTTGAAACAGCTCACAATCTATCTCAAAACAGGTTGTCTTATAAATTTGCAAAAGTCTAAATGTCAAATCACCTAAGCCAGGCCCAATCTCAACGACGTTTTCTACGTCATTGGGTATCGCTTGGGTGATCTTATCTAGTGTCGCTTTGTCTTGTAAAAAATTCTGTCCAAAGTGCTTTTTTGCCTTTATCATAGCCGCGATATTAGCCAAAAATTACTTATACAATGATTACAAGTTTAGTTTAATCATATATAAAATGGATTATAATCACTAAATAATAACGAAATAGGGCATAAATTTGAGTAAAGCAAATACCTTAAAATACTTTTTATTATCACAATATTTAGAGCCAAAAACCTTAGACGAGCCAAAAAAGACAAATACCAAATTTAAAAAATCAATAGATCTTGACATCGCAAATTTCGATGAGAAATTTCTACAAATTTTAAGAGCATTTGATAGCTCACTTTTAAAAAATGGTATAGAAATTTTAATTTATGGCGGCATTTTTGAGACTGACTTGCTTGCCATTTATATCTCAAAGCTAGCAAATTCAAAATTTGAAAAAGAGCAAATTTTAGATGAGCTACGATCTGAGCAAACGAGCTTTGATAAGGCGTTTTGCTATAAGCTTAAGCTTGTCGGTGATTTGGTATTTTGTAAAGATGATCAAAATTTTGCTTTAAAAGATATAAATTTAGATGATGATTTAACTCCGTTTTTTATACCAAACTCGTCTGATGATCTTTTTATCTCAACAGCTCCTTGGGCAATGGCTCGCCTAGATCATCTAAAAGAGATAAGCCAAAGCGACTTTAACAAAGAGTGCGAGCGTATAAAAGACAAGCTATCTATCTATAAAGAAAAAATGGAATTTGGCAAATATATAAAGCTTATAAACGATGAGCTAAAAAGTGCACTTAAAACACCATTTTGTAATGATTTCTTAAGGCTTGAAATAAAGATCATAAATCCAAATTTTAAAGAAAATGATAGCCTTTTAAATAGCTTTTTTATAGATGATATAAATTTGCTTATCAAATTTTACGAGTCAGGCAGGACGCACGAGCTAACGGATCAATTTCTAGACGAGGGCAGCGAGAATAAATTTGAAAGACTTGATGTAAGAGATGAGCAAAATAAAAGGCTTGTTAGAGATTTTCTTAAAGCAGAAGAATATCCAAGATCGGCCTTTGCTAGTGACTTCGCTCTAAATTTTTCACAGCAAATTGCCGTTAATAACATCATTAAAAAATTTAAAGCAAAAAATGGTGGAATTTATAGTGTAAATGGCGCTCCAGGCACTGGTAAAACAACGCTTTTAAAAGACGTAATGGCTGAAGTTGTTACGCTTAGAGCGATGAAACTCGTGCAAATGAGTAGACATGATATCTTTGCTCCAGTTCGAGATAGTAGCGATAAGGTGCTTTATTTCACTCTAAATAAAGAACTTCAGGGCTATGAGATGGTTGTTAGCTCTTGTAATAACGGTGCGGTTGAAATTTTAAGTAAAGAGCTTAGCCAGTTAAAAAGTATTGGTAGTTATGCAGGCGAGATTGATTATTTTAAATTTATAGCTACAAGGCTTCTCTCGGCTGATGAAAAGACAAATTTTGGCGAAAAATCTTTTATTTCAAAACCTGCATGGGGGCTTTTTTGCATACCTCTTGGCTCAAAGCAAAATAAGTCAAATTTTGTTTTTAACGCAATTAATGGCGTAAAGATCGAAAAAACACATAGTCAGTTTGAAGATATTTCAAAAGAATTTAAGGAATTTATAGAACAAGATGGCTTTTTGATGGGGCTTGGCAAATACTTGGCTACTGGCGAAGGAATTGATGATTTTGACGAGGCGAAGGAGAAATTTAATCAAGCCCTACACGAAGTAAATCTATTTTTTAGTGAGATCAGGATCAAAGAGGAGGAGCTAAAAAGTATAAATAGTGAGCTTATAAATATCGATAAAAGACTTGATAACTATAATTCAACAAAGCAAATAGATGAGCTCTTAAGGCCACTAATAGATGAACTGGATTTGAGCAAAAATGAGCTAGAGCAAAAGGTGGCTGAAGCTAACGAGCTAACAAAGCTTATTGGACAAAATGAAATTTTACAAGAGTATCTGAGTGCGCCTATAAAGCCATCATTTTTTATTTTCCAGCAAATTTTAAAGACACAAGCTTTTGAAAAATATAACAATGAAGCGCAAAAAGTTAGTGAGATAAATCGCCAAATAGCTGAGCAAAATTTGAAAGCAAGCAAGCAAAATAGTGAAAATAAAGAGAAGAATGAAGCGAAATTAAATGAACTAAAAGCTCAAATAACTCAGCTTGAAGATAAAATTTTAGAACTTAACGCTAAAATAGATCATCTTAATAAGCTTAATGATGACTTTGTTAGACGTCAAAAATTAATTGGTAGAAGTGAAGAACTTGATGGCTTTTTAAATGGTAGTTTTAATCAGAGCAATGAAGAAATACAAAAGAGCATGCCATTTATGATGGAGCTTGGCCTTGATGAGAAATTTCATAAGACAAAGCTTTTTAACGCAAGAATCAAGCTTTTTAAAGAAGCGCTTAATCTGCATAAAGCCACTATTTTTGCTTGCAAAGAAGCTGTTAGAACAAATTTACGAGCTCTTAGCGTTTTATTTAATGATGAAAAAATGGCTGAGAAAAACGGACTTGAAGCTAAAGATAGACGTGAAATAATAAAAGGATTATTTTTACTAACGCCAGTTGTTAGTTCTACTTTCGCATCTTTTAATAATACCTTTAAAGAGCTACTAAATGGCGATATAGGCTTGCTTTTAATAGATGAAGCAGGGCAGGCAAATTTAACTAACGCATTAGGCGCACTGCTTCGTTCAAACATGGCTATTGTAGTTGGTGATCCACTTCAACTTGAGCCTGTTGTAACATTACCACCAGCTTTAAATAATGCTATTTTACGCTACTGCGATGCAAAGGATGAGTTTAATCTACTAAAATCATCGGTTCAACTTCGAGCCGATAAAGTACAAAATATTGGTACATATATAAAAGGAGAGGGTAAGTCCATTTGGGTTGGTTCGCCACTTATCGTTCATAGAAGGTGTGCCAACCCTATGTTTAAAATTTCAAACGAAACAACATATGATGATATGATGATACTTAGTAGAAGTAGTGAAAGTAAACTTAGTGATCCTAATATCAAAACAGAATGGATTGATGTTAGTAGTGATGAATGGATAGGTAACTATAATAAAGCTGAAGGCATGATCGTTAAAGAGCTTTTAGATGGTAAGCTAGCCAAGCTAAAAGATAGCGTTAAAATAATAACACCTTTTAAAGATGTTTGTAAAAATTTAAAAGGGGCTGGTACCATTCACACCATGCAAGGCAAAGAAGCTGATGTTGTTATCTTTGTTCTTGGCGGTGCCACAAAAGGCGCTAGAGCATGGGCTGCTAGTACGCCAAATTTACTAAATGTAGCACTAACAAGAGCAAAAGAGGTTATTTATATAGTTGGTAACCGAGAAAATTGGTCTAATTTGCCATATTTTGAGGTAGCAGCTAGAAAAATAGATAAAGGACAGATTTGAATCATTTTGCAAAACGTATAATCCCATGCCTTGATGTAAAAGATGGCAGAGTCGTAAAAGGTGTAAATTTCGTAGGGCTTGTCGATGCTGGAGATCCTGTTGAGATAGCTAAAAGATACAATGATGAGGGTGCTGATGAGCTTTGCTTTTTGGATATCACTGCCTCTCATCTTGGGCGTGATACGATAGTTGATGTCGTAAAAAAGGTCGCAAGTAAGCTTTTTATCCCACTAACAGTTGGCGGAGGTATACGCACGATCGATGATATCTCTCGCCTTTTAAATGCTGGCTGCGATAAAGTAAGCTTAAATTCATCAGCCATACAAGATCCAAATTTGATTGATGAGGCAGCTAAGAAATTTGGCTCGCAATGTGTTGTCGTAGCAATTGATGCTAAAAAGATCGAGAATGGTTATAGCGTTTTTATAAATGGTGGCAGGATCGATACCAAAAAAGATGCCTTTACCTGGGCAAAAGAGGTCGAGTCGCGAGGAGCAGGTGAGATATTGCTAACCTCTATGGACAACGACGGAGTCAAAAAGGGCTTTAATCTTGAGCTAACAAAGGTATTTAGCACGCTTTCTATACCAACTATCGCAAGTGGTGGAGCTGGTGAGATGGAGCACTTTAAAGAGGCTTTTGAAGCCGGGGCTGATGCGTGTTTAGCTGCTTCGATATTTCACTTTGGCGAAATCGAGATAAAAAAGCTAAAAGAGTATCTCAAGGCAAATGGCGTTGAGGTTAGGCTCTGATGTTGATTGTCTCTGCTGGAAAAAACGAAATTTTTGACTTTGCTTTGCCAATGGGTGTGGGGCTAGTTGATATGGCAATAAGTTTGACAAAATTTTTGCAGAAACGAGCATGTATTGGAGCGGATGAAAAGGGTATAAATTTAAAAAATATCGATCCGCACTATCTTGCAAAGATTGAAGCTAAATTTGCAAACTCATCAAATCCAGAGCTACAAAATCTAAGCCAAAATTTGTCAAAAAATCCTGAACGAAATTTGTATCAGATGCCAGAAAAAATAGTTTTCGTTGGCTCGGCAGGTCTTTATAAAGATGGTGAAATTTTACAAATTTATGAAAGCTCGGTTGGGGCAAATATTGAAATTTCTAGCGTAGAAAATAGATCTTATTCACCAATTGAGTGTGAAATTTCTTCTATCGTTTCACGTGGAACTATCAAAATAAATTCGTCAAATTTCATAACGACAGATAAAAATTTGGCTCATAAGATATTTGAAAAAGGCTATTTTTTAGAAAATATGGAGTTTTATTCCGTTCTAAAAGTAGCTCAAATTTTTAAAATTCCAGCTTATGGAATTTTCGTAGCGACAAATTTTTGTAATAAAGATGCACATGCTGATTTTATAAAAAATCACGCAGAGGCCAAGAAAATTCTAACAAAATATATAAAGGAAAATATGTGATAAATTTGCTTGATCTTAGTATTGATGAGCTAAAAGAGTTAGTTTCTCCACCATTTAGAGCAACACAAATCTACGAGTGGATATATAAAAAAAATGCAACCGATTTTAGCCAAATGCTAAATTTACCTAAAGATATGCGTCAAGATCTGGCTGAAAAATTTTATATCGATCCTTTAAAATGTGTAAAATTTGAGCAAAGTAGTGATGGTTCGATCAAGTATCTTTTTGAGCTAAAAGATGGGCTAAAGATAGAGAGTGTCTTACTCCCGATGAAAGAGGAGATTAGTGATGAGAATGGAAAGGTCAGTTGCCATGCTCGTTATACAGTTTGTGTTAGCTCACAGGTTGGCTGTAAAATGGGATGTGCTTTTTGTCTAACAGCAAAGGGCGGGCTTGTTAGAAATTTGACTGCAGGCGAGATTGTGGGGCAAATTTTATGGATAAAAAGAGAGAATAAGATACCTTATGAAAGACGCATAAATGTCGTTTATATGGGTATGGGTGAGCCACTTGATAATCTTGCTAACGTTAGTAAAGCGATCAAAATTTTAGCACTTAACGAGGGTCTAGCCATATCGCCGCGTCGTCAAACCGTTTCAACTAGCGGACTTGGCAGTCAGATAAAAAAGCTTGGTGAGATGGATCTTGGCGTGTTATTGGCCATATCGCTTCATGCTGTTACTAATGAGCTTAGAAGCCGCCTAATGCCGATAAATAAGGCATATAACATCGAGGCTGTTATGGATGCTGTTAGGGGATTTCCTATCGATATACGAAAGCGTGTAATGTTTGAATACCTTGTTATAAAGGATTTAAACGATAGCGTGAGTGATGCTAAAAAGTTGGTAAAACTACTTCATGGTATAAAAGCGAAGGTAAATCTTATATATTTTAACCCACATGAGGGCAGTGAATTTGGACGGCCTGAGCTTACCAGCATGCTAAAATTTCAAGAATATCTAAGAGATCACGGCGTTACTTGTACGATCAGACAGAGCAAAGGGCTTGATATAAGTGCAGCTTGTGGGCAATTAAAACAACGCAATGAAAGTGCAAAATTTAAAGCTATTTCCAGCGATAAAAATTTAAAAACACATTCACTTGAAGATAATAGTAAAGCCAGTGTGAGTTAGAATGAGTGCACTTGATATAGCCGAAATAGTTTTTATTGCTGTTGTGGTTTTACTTGGATTAGGGCTTATTTTAAAAGTTTTAAAAGATGAAAAAGATAGGCATAAATTCTAAGCCTTAACATCAAGATAAAGCCTAGCTCTCATAAAGAAATAAAATGGAGTGTTAATTACATAAACTACAAAATTATCATTATGGTATCTAAATGCGATAAACTTTGGCAAAAGCAGGTAAAGGTTTATGAGAAATAGAAATTTATTAAAAAATTTTAGACTAAAGTAAACCTTCTTTTGCAAATCTATAAAACTCGCTTTCAGCGTCAAATTTACTTTTTATGGTGTAAAAAATTTCATCAAATTTAAAAGAAATTTTATCTGAGTGAAGCAAGAGCCTTTTTGCTCCAGTTAAATTTATCCGTTCACGCTCGCTCATCTCTTTGTCTAAAATTTTCTCGATCTGCGGACGAGACAAACCATAAAGTGGTTCGCCAAGGATCTTGTGTTTCACATGAAACAAATGCAACCGAATTTGATGCTGCCTGCCAGTGAGTGGGATAGCACGAACCAAAGTCGTATCGATGTCGTCAAAATATTTGATCGGCAAAATTTTAGTCACCGCACTCTTGCCATTTTCACAAATTTGCATTCGCATTTTCACATCGTCGTAGTTGTTCGCTAGATCCATCTTAGCATCGATAGTAAATTCTCGCTCGATCTTGCCTTGTACCATCGCGACGTAGCTTTTAGAAACCTCTCTATTTTCAAAAATTTTCTTTAGTTTAATCATAGAATTTCTATCTTTGCCCACGACTATCACGCCACTCGTCTCAAAGTCTAGCCTATGTGCCACGCTCGCACCTCGTCCAAAAAGCGTATAAATTTCATCATTTAGTGAGTACTCACAGTGTCTGCCATTTGGGTGGCTCAGCACACCACTTGGCTTATCAAATACGGCAAAGCTCTCACACTCAAAGATTGGTTTTAGTCCCTTTGGCTCCGCCTCATAGTCGATCAAAAAAATATCGCCACACAAAATAGCATTTTTCTCGCTCACGACACTGCCGTCACAGATCAGCCTGCCTTTATCGATGAGGCGCTGGGTTTGGCTCATGTTAAAGCCATTTTGCAGTAAAATTTCATAAGCTTTTTGATGATCTGCATTAATGATAAATTTATTTACGTAGGGCAAAAATAATCCTTTTGAAAAACGAGCGAGCTATCTTAAGCCCAAATTTATAAGCGTATAACCGACATTTCAGCCCGGATTTTAT
Organism: Campylobacter concisus; assembly: GCF_003049085.1. Classification (NCBI taxonomy): domain Bacteria; kingdom Pseudomonadati; phylum Campylobacterota; class Epsilonproteobacteria; order Campylobacterales; family Campylobacteraceae; genus Campylobacter; species Campylobacter concisus. The sequence goes on along the minus strand of NZ_PIQX01000004.1, from coordinate 123,663 downwards.
ATAATCCAAACTTAAATTTTATAAAATTATACGATGTGATTTTTGGCTTTCAAGGCTAAAATTTACTTTTATGATAAAGAAAAACTAATACAAAAAGGTTCAACAATGGTCGAAAGATACTCACGCAAAGAGATGGCTGAAAAGTGGAGCATACAAGCAAAATACGACGCTTGGCTCAAGGTAGAAAAAGCTGCCGTTAAAGCTTGGAATAAACTTGGCTTCATAAGCGACAGCGATTGCGAGAAAATTTGCAAAAACGCTAAATTTGAAGTGGCTCGCATCGACGAGATAGAAAAGACGACAAAGCACGACGTCATCGCATTTTTAACAAGCGTCAGCGAGAGCCTTGGCGATGAGAGCAGGTTCGTGCACTACGGCATGACCTCAAGCGACTGTATCGACACAGCCGTCGCGCTTCAGATGAAAGAGAGCCTAGAGCTCATCATCAGCGACGTAGAGGAGTTTATGCAGGCGATCAAAAACAGAGCAAACGAGCACAAGCACACGCTCATGGTCGGCAGAAGCCACGGCATCCACGGCGAGCCGATAACTTTTGGCCTTGTGCTTGCCATCTGGTACGACGAGATCGCAAGGGCACTAAAGCTCATCAAAGACGCAAAAGATACGATCAGCTATGGCAAACTCTCAGGCGCTATGGGAAATTTAGCCCACGCTCCGATGGAATTTGAAGAGCTAACATGCGAGGAGCTAGGTCTTAAGGCTGCTCCAGCGTCAAATCAAGTGATCCAGCGCGACCGCTATGCCCACGTGGTGAGCGCTATGGCTATCTTGACTTCTACTTGCGAGAAGATCGCAGTTGCCATTAGGCACTATCAAAGGACCGAAGTTTACGAGGCGGAGGAGTACTTTAGCCCAGGACAAAAGGGCTCAAGCGCGATGCCGCATAAGCGCAATCCAGTCCTTAGCGAAAACATCACCGGTCTTTGCAGGGTGCTACGCTCATACGTCACGCCTTCTCTTGAAAACGTCGCCCTTTGGCACGAGCGCGATATCAGCCACAGCTCGGTTGAGAGATTTATCCTGCCAGATATGTTTATCACGGCTGATTTTATGCTAGTTCGTATCAAAAATTTGATAGCAAATTTAGTCGTCTATCCAGAAAATATGATGAAAAATTTAAATTTAACAGGCGGCCTAGTCTTTTCACAGCGCGTGCTTTTACAGCTACCGCAACGTGGAATTTCTAGAGAGGACGCCTACAAGATCGTTCAGCGTAACGCCATGAAGGTCTGGGCGGACTTGCAAGAGGGCAAAAAAGCGATCGACGAGCAAGGCCACAGCCTGTTTTTACAAAATTTGCTAAACGACGAGGACCTAACTAAGAGCCTTAGCAAAGATGAGATCAAAGAGTGCTTTGATTACAACTACTACACTAAAAATGTAGATAGAATTTTTGCCAGAGTCTTTGGCAAATAAATTTAAACACAAGGGGTAAACTTAACACCCCTTGTAGTTACTCTGACCACAAAAATAAACTAGGACACCATACTAATCTTAAGCACACTATTTTTTAGTTTATTGCTTTTAAATATTTTTGTATGGCCATGTCAAATTTTACGTAATATACGTACTAATAGCAAATACATACAAACCGTAGGCTTTATTGGCAACGGATTATGCTTAATCTTTAATAATCAAAGATTATCCATGAGTTTATCACGCTTATTTTTTTGCAATCTTTACTTTTTAAAATAAGACATTCGGAGTAGATTACCTAATTGCTTTTATTTTTTGCTTTAGTGATTTGTTTTTATATTTAATAAGTAGCCTTTTAACAAAGAGAGTTTTTATCTCCTTTTGGATAAAATCCCAAATTAAAATTTAACATGGAGAGATATTTTTGAAAGTTATAAAACGTAATGGTAGAACCGAAGAGCTTGATATAAGTAAGATCAAAAAATATACAAACGAAGCGGTCCTAGGCCTTAGTAACGTAAGTCTTAGTGAGCTTGAGGTAGACGCGAAAATTCAGTTTAGAGATATGATAACGACTGAGGAAATTCAGCAAACCCTTATAAAAACAGCAGTTGATAAGATCGATATCGACCGCCCAAACTGGACATTTGTCGCTGCGAGGCTATTTTTATACGACCTTTATCACAAAGTATCTGGATTTAACGGCTACAACCACCTAAAAGACTACCTAGTAAAAGGTGAAAAAGTAGGCCGCATCATCCCTGGGCTAAAAGAGAAGTACGATCTTGAGGATCTAAACGCTTATATCAAGCCTGAGCGTGACCTTCAGTTTGCATACCTTGGTATCAAGACGCTTTATGACCGCTATCTCATCAAAGACAAAAATGGTATGCCGATCGAGCTACCGCAGCACATGTTTATGGCAATTGCGATGTTTCTTGCGCAAAACGAGCTAGATAGTCAAGGCTGGGCTAAGAAATTTTATGACCTCATCTCTAAATTTGAAGTGATGCTAGCCACCCCAACGCTTTCAAACGCAAGGACTACACGCCACCAGCTAAGTAGCTGTTATGTAGGCAGTACGCCTGATAATATCGAGGGAATTTTTGATAGTTACAAAGAGATGGCACTACTTTCAAAATTTGGTGGCGGTATCGGCTGGGACTGGAGCAAGGTGCGTGCGATGGGCGGCAGTATCGACGGACACAAAAACGCAGCTGGCGGTATCATTCCATTTTTAAAAGTGACAAACGACATCGCAGTAGCGGTCGATCAACTAGGCACTAGAAAGGGTGCGATCGCTGTTTATATCGAGCCTTGGCATATGGATGTAAGTGATTTTCTCGATCTTCGTAAAAACTCAGGCGAAGAGAGACGCCGCGCACACGAGCTTTTCCCTGCACTTTGGATAAACGACCTATTTATGAAGCGTGTCAAAGAAAATGGCCGCTGGAGCCTCTTTGACCCAGCTCAAGTAAGCGATCTTTGCGACCTTTACGGCGAGGCGTTTGAAAAGAGATACTTGGAGTATGAAAACGACGAAAATATCCAGAAAAACACTATCCTTGCAAAAGAGCTTTGGAAGAAAATTTTAACTAGCTATTTTGAAACTGGCATGCCATTTTTATGCTTTAAAGACAATGCCAACAAAACAAATCCAAACGACCACGAGGGCATTATCAGAAGCTCAAATTTATGTACCGAAATTTTCCAAAACACAGCACCAAACTACTATAAGATCAAGATCACTTATGAAGACGGCGGCGAGGAGCTATTTGACGAAGAAGAAGACGTCACGGTCGATAGTGGCATAACTAAAAAAGCCAAAAAGCTTAGCGCGCTTGATAGCCTAAAAGGCAAGCAAATTTTTATCGTAGAAAAAGAGAGCATCGAGGGCAAAACGGCAGTTTGCAACCTTGCAAGTATAAATTTAAGCAAGATAAACAGTAAAGAGGATATCGAGCGTGTCGTGCCGATAGCTATCAGAATGCTTGACAATGTTATAGACCTAAATTTCTACCCACACAAAAAGGTAAAGCACACAAACCTAGCTTCTCGCTCGATCGGCCTTGGTGTCATGGGTGAGGCGCAAATGCTAGCCGAGAAAAACGTAAAATGGGGCAGCTATGAGCATTTGGCGCTCATTGATAGCATAATGGAAAACATAAGCTACAACGCGATCTATGCTAGCTCAAATTTAGCCGTAGAAAAGGGCATATATCCAAAATTTGAGGGCTCAAAATGGAGCAAAGGCATCATGCCGATAGACACCGCAAACGAGAATGCAAAAGCACTTTTAAATGATAAAGGCGGACTATTTGACGAAAATGTCTGCGACTGGGACAAGCTAAGAGAGAAAGTCAAACGTGACGGCATGAGAAACGGCTACCTAATGGCGATCGCTCCAACTAGCTCGATCTCGATCCTTGTTGGCACCACTCAGACCATCGAGCCAGTCTATAAACGCAAGTGGTTTGAGCACAACCTAAGCGGTATGATCCCAAATGTTGTGCCAAATTTAAGCCCTGATACTTGGCAGTTTTACACACCAGCTTATGAGCTTGATCAAAGAATTCTTATAAAAGCAGGCGCGATCCGCCAAAAGTGGATCGACCAAGGTCAAAGTCTAAATATTTTCATGAGCTTAGACAAAGCAAGCGGTGGATATCTAAGTGAAATTTACACGCTTGCATGGGAGCTCGGACTAAAATCAACCTACTATCTACGCTCTGAAAGCCCAGACAGCGAAAAACTAAACGACGTGGCTGACCGCTCGATCGAATGTGAAGGATGTCAGTAGTTAAAATTTAAGAGAGAAATTTCTCTCTTAAATTTTTAAATCGTCTATTAAATTTATAATTTATAAATTTACGGAAGTATCACAAATCTTAATTTTATACCAAGTTCATCTGCTAGCTTGCCTAGTTTCTCGCTCTTTTCTAGTCCTGCTGATATGCAAAACTGCATGCCATTTACATTATGCTCTTTTAGCCTTGTAAAGATATTTGCCATAAGTGACTCCGTTTTAATGCCGCTTTCGCCGTAGGTCACAAAGGCATTTAAACTCTTTTGCATTTCAGTTGTTATATTGTTATAAAAGCCTCCGCCATTGTTTGAAACGCTAGTTGTTGCGCTAGCTATCGCGTCAGCAGGAAAGCCACTACTTGGCATCAGCATAATGACTGTGCTATCCGATTTTAAGGTGCACTTCGAAAAGTTTTTTATCATGCCATCTTTGGGTTATTTTGCGCCGTTTGATGCTATACAGCCACCCAAAAGTAGGCCTAGTATGAGTGTTGTGAGTTTTTTCATTAAAACTCCTTTATTGAAAACCGGTGAGTATTGACATAAATTAAAATAAAGATCTATATAAAAAAACTAAATACACTATTTTAAAAACTAAAATTAAACTATTTATTTAAGTAAAATAATCAAAATTTAGTTTGAAATACCTAAAATAACGTCAATCTATCATTTAAGAAAACTTTCCAAAATTTTATATTTTTTGATAAATATTATTAAACAAGATAAAATAGTTATCTATTGTTTAAGCTTTCTTGTCCTATACTTTTAAACTTTATATTGAAAAATTTAGAAGAAAGAGCGAGTAATGCGTGAGATTTTGAAGAGAGATGGCACAAGACAAGAATTTGTAGCATATAAGATAGTAGATGCGATAAAAAAAGCATTTGCTAGCGAAAATCTAGCTTATGATGAGAAAGTTTTTACAAATGTTGTCCAAGATATCTTTCAAAAATCAAGCGCGATAACAGTCGAAGACATCCAAGATGCGATCGAAAAAGAGCTATTTAATAGCGGATATTTCGACGTTTTAAAGAGCTTTATGCTCTACCGCCACACACACAAGCTTCAACGTGAGCAAATTTTAGGCCTAAATGACGATACGACTTACATAAATTCAACTCAAACGATAAATGAGTATATAAATGGTACCGACTGGAGAATTTCTGCAAACTCAAATACAAGCTACTCAAACGCAGGACTCATCAATAATACCGCTGGTAAAGTCATCGCAAACTACTGGCTAGACGCTGTTTATAGCAAAGAAGAGGGACTTGCTCACAGAAATGGCGACTACCATATCCACGACCTTGACTGCCTTACAGGGTATTGTGCTGGCTGGAGCTTGCGAGCTTTGTTAAACGAGGGCTTTAACGGCGTTCGTGGTAGGGTCGAGAGCAAAGCGCCAAAGCACTTTAGAGAGGCGCTTTATCAGATGGCAAATTTCTTAGGAATTTTGCAAAGCGAGTGGGCGGGTGCTCAGGCGTTTTCTAGCTTTGACACTTACCTTGCGCCTTATGTTTTCAAAGACGATCTAAGTGACGCTGAGATCAAAAAGGCGATCACTAGCTTTATTTTTAACTTAAATGTGCCTGCGCGCTGGGGACAAAGTCCATTTACAAACGTAACCATCGACATCACTTGCCCAAGCGACCTAAGAGATCAGATCCCAACGAGTGATGATATACACCTTTTTTCAAATGTAAAAGATGAGAAAATTTTGAAAAAAGCAAACGAGCGTGGCAGAGAAAAACTAATCGATATGACTTATAAGGATTTCGAGCCTGAAATGGCACGCATAGATAAGGCATTTTACGAGGTTTTAACAGCTGGCGATAAATGCTCGCAGCCTTTTACATTTCCGATACCAACGGTAAATATTACAGAGGATTTTGATTGGGATAGCGAAGTGGCGGATGTACTCTTTGAAAACACCGCCAAAATGGGCTCAAGCTACTTTCAAAATTTTATCGGCTCACAATACACTTATGACGAAAATGGCAATAAGATAGAAAACGAAAAAGCCTACAAACCAGGACATGTTCGCTCTATGTGCTGCCGCTTGCAGCTTGATTTAAGAGAGCTTTTAAAACGAGGTGGTGGTCTTTTTGGTAGTGCCGAGATGACTGGCTCGATCGGCGTTGTCACTATAAATTTAGCTCGCCTAGGCTACAACTTCAAAGGCGATAAAGTCGCACTTTATAATAGGCTTAGCTATCTTTTGGAGCTTGCTAAATCGACACTTGAAAAAAAGCGTAAATTTATACAAGAGATGTATGACAGAGGGCTTTATCCTTATACGGCTAGATATCTAAAGCACTTTAATAACCACTTTAGCACTATTGGCATAAATGGCATGAACGAGCTTCTTAGAAATTTCACAAATGATAAAGAGAATATCTCAACAAAATTTGGACGTGATTTTGCTATTGAGATGGTTGAGTTTTTGCGTGACAAGATAAGGACATTTCAAGAAGAGACTGGAAATTTATACAACCTTGAGGCGACTCCAGCTGAAGGCACAACGTACCGCTTCGCCAAAGAGGATAAAAAGCGCTATCCAGACATCATCCAAGCAGGTGGCGGGGAGAATATTTACTACACAAACTCAACTCAGCTTCCAGCAAATTTTACAGATGATGCTTACGAGGCACTTGATTTGCAAGATGATCTTCAGACTTCATACACTGGTGGTACAGTATTTCACCTTTATATGAAAGAAAGGATCAGCTCACCTAAAGCCTGCAAGGAGCTTGTAAAGAGCATAATCTCAAATTATAAGCTTCCATATATCACGATAACGCCTGTGTTTAGCGTTTGTTCAAAACATGGCTACATTGCTGGAGAGCATGAATTTTGTCCACTTTGTGATGCAGAATTAATAGAAAAAGAGAAAAACAATTCCAAATAAGGAGAGGAAATGACAGAAAAAGAAATTTTGGAAAAAGTACAAGACAAACGCACAAAATGCGTAGTCTATACTCGTGTTATGGGTTATCATCGCCCAGTTGAGAGCTTTAACCTTGGTAAAAAAGGTGAGCACAAAGAGCGTATTAAATTTGATGAATACGCAAGTTGCTGCAAAAGATAATCACCGCAGCTAATAAAAACATAAAAACTCAAATAAAAAAGGCACAATCTTCTGTGCCTTTTAAATCTCAAAAGGTCCATAAATTTGCATAAAGTCTTTAGTATAACGCCATTTACTACGCTTGATTATCCAGACAAAGTGGCTGCAGTAGTTTGGTTTGCAGGCTGTAATATGCGATGTGTGTATTGCTACAATATAGAAGTTGTAAATTCAAATGGCAATATAGAAATGGATGAGGTTTGTAACTTTTTAGACCGCCGTATAGGTAAGCTAAATGGCATCGTTTTTAGTGGTGGCGAATGCACGGCAAATCCTTTGTTTTTAAAGCTTGCAAGAGAGGTTAAGTCAAGAAATTTTTGCCTAAAGGTCGATACAAATGGCTCTCATATTGAGATTTTAAAAGAGGCGATAGGTGAAGGGCTGATTGACTATATCGCGCTTGATTTTAAAGCGTCAAAAGAGAAATTTGCAGGCGTAACTGGCTCAAATTTATATGAAAAATTTATTAGCACACTAAAATATCTGCTTGAGATAAATTTTGATTTTGAAGTAAGAACAACCGTGCATGCAGATTTTTTAGATGAAGCAGATATTTCTTTGATGTCTGAAATTCTTTATGACCTTGGATATAGAGGCAATTATTATTTGCAAAAATTCCTTAGCACAGGTGAAAATTTTGGAAATTTGGTTGATGCTAAAAATAGCTTTGATCCGAAAAAAATCATCTCGAAACTTCCTATCAAACTAAGAAACTTTTAAATTTCTACTCATTATTTTTAACAAAAATTTTTGCTTTGCAAAACTATAATCATTAAAACTAATAAGGAGAAACTATGCAAAATTTCAGCTTTTTAAACCCTACTAAAATAGAATTTGGCAAAGACAAAGAGCAAAACATCGGCAAATACATGAAAGAATTTGGCGCAAAAAAGACGCTCATCATCTATGGCAGCGACAGGATCATGAAAAACGGACTTTTTGACGTTGCTACAAAGAGCCTAAGCGCAAATGGCATCGAGTTTTGCAAGATAGGCGGCGTGAAGTCAAATCCAGTGCTAAGCAAGGTAAATGAGGCTATAAATTTGGCTAAAAAGCAAGGCATCGATAGCGTGCTAGCCATAGGCGGTGGCTCAGTGCTTGACACGGCAAAGGCTGTGGCCGCTGGAGTTAGATATAACGGCGACGTTTGGGACTTTTTTACCGGCAAAGATCCAAGCGAAGCGCTTATGATATTTGACATCATGACGCTTGCAGCAACTGGCTCAGAGATGAACGGTGGCTCGGTCGTCACAAACGAAGCCACAAAACAGAAATTTGCTATGCACGGAGCATGTCTTTACCCAAAAGTATCGGTAGTAAACCCACTTCTTCAAGCAAGCGTTAGCAAGGAGTACTTGGTCTATTCAGCTTCAGACATCATCGCTCACAGTATCGAGGGCTACTTTACGGCGAGCGTTCAGCCTGAGATCATAAATTTATACATCGAAGCAAACATCAAAACGGTCATGAAAACGACTGAAATTTTACTAAAAGAGCCAGACAATTACGATGCTAGAGGCGAGTTTGCCTGGGCTGCGACGATGGCATTAAATGGCTTAACTTACGTTGGCACAGCTGGTTACTCTTATCCAAACCACATGATCGAGCACGCCATAGGAGCGGTGGTTGATTGCGCGCATGGAGCTGGGCTAAGTGTGGTGATGCCAGCTTGGATGAAGTGGTATAAGAGTAGAAATTTAAAGGCATTTAAGCGCTTTGGCAAAGAAATTTTTGGCGTGGATGACGCAGACGCAGGCATAGAGAAATTAAAAGAGTGGTTTAGCAATATTGGCACACCTACAAGCCTTATTGAAATTGGCGTTGATGAGACAAATTTAGACGAGATCATAGCGCTAGTTTATGACTACGCAAAGGGCAGGGGCTTGGAGCAAATTTATACAAAAGAGGCCATAAGTGAAATTTTTGCCTTAGCGAGATAGAATTTATCTAAATTTTACAAAGGAAAGATATGAAAAAGATCGCCCTTATAGCTGGAGCTAGCGGTGCTGTGGGAAGTGAGATTTTAAAAAATTTATGTGCGAGCGAGCATTATAGTAAGGTTATCGCCCTTGCTAGGCATGAGCTAGAATTTACTCACGAAAAGCTTGAAGTAAAGATAGTAAATTTTGATGATTTTAAAGATGAGGTGCCGTTTATCGCTGATGACGTATTTTGCGCGCTTGGCACGACGATGAAAGCGGCAAAGCACAAAGAGCAGTTTTATAAAGTCGATGTGACCTATCCGATAAATTTCGCCAAATTTGGCTTGGAGTGCGGCGCAAAACGCTTTGTTTTACTCTCGGCTGCAGGTGCTAGCAGAAAGTCAGGCTCGTTTTACCTAAAGGCAAAAGGTCAAGCAGAAGCAAAGATAAAAGAGCTTGGATATAGTTCATTCCACGTCGTTAGGCTGCCACTTATTGAGGCTGAAAGGAAAGAATTTAGACTTGGCGAGTACCTGGCGATAAAGGCGTTTAAATTTATCCCAAAAGGCTTTTTTGACGAGTATCGTCCGATGAGGGCGACTGACATCGCTAAAGTGATCGTACAAGTAGCGCAAGATGACCACAGCGAAGGTGTCAAAATTTATAGCCCGATGGAGTATGTGAAGTGAAAAGATATATCGCCATCACTGGAGCAAGCTCAGGTATAGGAGCGGCGGTGACAAAAGCATTTGCAAGGCGTGGGGAGAATTTGATCCTTATTGCAAGGCGTGGCGAGCTTTTAGAAGAGCTAAAAAGCGAGATAGCTAAATTTGCAAATGTTGATGTGGTTATAGAGCTTTGCGACCTTTCAAAGCAAGAAAACGCCCTTTCTCTTTGGCAAAATTTAGAAAAATTTGAGTTAAAAGCGCTTATAAATAACGCTGGCTTTGGCGACTATAACAAGGTCGGCGAGCAAAATTTAGAAAAAATCACTCAGATGATAAATTTAAACATCATCTCACTTGTCACGCTCTCAACGCTATTTACGAAAAAGTATAAAGACAAAGAGACACAGCTTATCAACATATCCTCGATAGGCGGCTACAAGATCGTACCAAACGCCGTCACATACTGCGCTAGCAAATTTTTCGTAAGTGCCTTTAGTGAGGGACTTTACCACGAGCTAGCACAGGACAAGCAGGCAAAGATGCAAGCAAAAGTATTAGCTCCAGTTGCCACAAAAACAGAATTTGGCATGGTGGCAACTAGCAAAGAGAACTACGACTACGACAAGGCGTTTAAAAAGTACCACACGAGCGAGCAGATGGCGGAGTTTTTGCTTCGCCTTTATGATAGCCACTATTGCGTTGGCTCGGTCGATAGAGATAGCTTTGAGTTTTCACTGCACCAGCCTAAATTTGACTACGCTATCAAATACGAGCCAAAATATAACTAGGCGCTAAAGCCCTGGTAGCCTACGCCAAGGCTGGTAAAGCAAAAAGTAGGACAAAATAAAAAGGCAGATCATGAAAGGCTTTAGAGTTGCTATTTTAGGGGTTTGTTTAGTAGGTGCTTGCTTTGGAAGTGAGCTTAAATTTGACGAGAGCAAGTTTGAGCTAAAAAGCGTGCAAGTTGGCGATAGGATGCTTAAATTTAGAGCATATGAAGGCATAGTCTATGTGGCAAAGCCAGTTAGCGACTACGAGGTGCTAAATTTTTACGTGCCAGAGAGTAAACTTAGCGACCAAAAGGTGGCTATTTTTATGCCAAATGCGATTGGTGGCTACATGCCAGCAATGCCTTCAAAGCCAGAAATTCAAAATGAAAAGCCAAATGCCACTCTTGAAGCGCTTCTTAGAGGCTACGTCGTGGCAAGCGTTGGCGCTAGGGGCAGGACGCTAAAAGATGGCGAGAAATTTATCGGCAAGGCGCCAGCTGCGATAGTCGATCTAAAAGCGGCCGTTAGATATCTTAAATTTAACGACAAATTTATGCCAGGCGACGCAAATAAGATCATCTCAAACGGCACTAGCGCAGGCGGTGCGATGTCGGCACTTCTGGGCGTTAGCGCAAATGCAAAAGAGTATGAGCCATATCTTAAAGAGCTAGGCGCTGCGAAAGCGGACGATCAAATTTATGCCGTCTCAGCCTACTGCCCTGTGACAAATTTAGAGCATGAGGACGAGGCGTATGAGTGGATGTTTGGGGATTTGGATAAATTTGAAAGGATTGATTTTGCAAGTCTTGATGCGGCTAGCTTTAACGACAGAAGCAAAAAGCAAAAGACTATCACAGGCGAGCTAAACGCCACGCAAAAAGAGCTCTCACGCGAGCTAAAGAGTAAATTCCCAGCCTATCTAAACTCGCTAAATTTAAAAGACACCAAAGGTCACGCGCTAAGCCTTGATGAAAACGGCGAGGGCAGTTTCAAAGAGTATATAAACGCCCTCATCTCAAAGGCATTTACCGCTACAAAAAGCAGCGACAAAAGCACGCTCACACCTAAATTTATCACCCTTGACACGCAGGGATGCTCGCTTGGATATACATTTAAGCTAGAAGACTTCATCGCTTCGCTAAAACGCGCTAAAGCGGTGATTGCCTTTGACGGATTTGGGCTAGAAAATCCTGAAAACGACCTCTTTGGCGATAGCAAAACGCCTGCAAAGCACTTTACTAAATTTGCAAAAGAGCGAAGCGGCGGCGAGATGGCAGACGCTAGCGTCATAAAGATGATGAATGCGATGAACTACGCTAAAAATAATGAAGCGGCGAAATTTTACCGCATAAGACAGGGCACAAACGACACCGACTTAGCCCTTGCCGTACCTGCTATGCTCGCGCTTTCGCTTAAAAATGCTGGCAAAGAGGTTGATTTTGAAGCGGTCTGGGGACAAGGACATGGCGGCGACTACGATTTAGACGAGCTTTTTGCTTGGATTAAAAGAGTGGTTGAGAAATAAATTTAAGGAAATTTGATGATTAAAAAGCTATTTTTATTAGTATTTTCGGCAGCTTTTGCCTTTGGGGCGGAGGCGAAAGTGAGCTTATACGAGCTGCTTTCAACGCCAAATAACAAGAGCTTGCTAAAGCAGCTTGGCAGGGAAAATATCCTTAGCTCAAAGAGTGAGCCAGGCACGCAGGCGATCTTTTTTGCGAGTGCAAAGAGTAAGCCAGAGCTATTTTACGTGCTTGAGTTTTATGAGGATGAGGCGGCTTATAAAAAGCATCTAAGCTCGGCGCATTTTAAGAAATTTGCAAGCGCAAGCGCTGAAATTTTGGCTAGCAAAAAGGCTACAAGCGTGAAAAAGAGGGCTGCGTTTTCTAAAAATTTAACGTCAGAGCGCCTAAAAGATGCCTACTTTCACATCACAAATTTAAGCCTCTTAGCAAAAAGCGATACGAAATTTGAAAAGATCATCAAAAAATATATGCAAAAAAGCGTAGATGACGCTGCATTTGCACAGTTTGCCTTTAGTCAAAAGGACGCGCCAAACAAGTGGGTGCTGGTTGAAATTTACAAAGACGAAGCTAGCTTTGAGAGCTACCGCCACAGCGAAAACTACAAGGCTTACGCCAAAGAGCGAGCTGGGCTAATAGACGAATTTGACAGCTTTGGTCTCAAAAACGAGACCTCATTTAGCAAGGTAAAATTTTAGGAGATGTTATGAAGAAAATTTCATTTTTTTGCGCACTGGCACTCATTGGCAGCACGGCTTTTGCCCTTGATAGGGCTGGATGTGAGAGTTTAAAAGATGTGAAAATTTTAAACAACGAGATGATAGATGCGGCGTGGCACGAAAAGGGCGAAGCGCCAAAGAGTATGCTAGCTAAGAGCAAGACCTACGCTGGCAAGGAATTTCTAGTGTGTGCCTATCCAAAGGTGGCTACATATGTTGGCGGTGACGCGAGCAAGGCAAGTAGCTTTGTTTGCAAGTAAATTTAAGGAGAGAAAATGAGTGAAATTTTAGTTGTATCAGGTCACACTGACCTTGAAAATTCCTTTGCAAATAAGATTATATTGAGCGAGCTAAAAAAGCAGGTGCCAGAGGCTAAATTTGACATACTAAGTGAGCTTTATAAAAACTACGTGATAAACGTAAAGGCCGAGCAAGAAAAGCTAGTAAAGGCTGATGTGATCGTGCTTGTTTATCCATTTTTCTGGTACGGTGTGCCATCGCTTTTACAAAAGTGGTTTGAGGATGTGCTAGTTCATGGCTTCTCTCATGGCAGCAAGGGAGATAAGCTACGTGGCAAGAAGCTGGTGCTTTCATTTACTTCTGGCTCGCCTGAAGAGCTTTATAAAAAAGAAGCGCTTCAGCGCTATGACATAGAGGAATTTTTGCCGCCACTTAAGGCACTAGCAAATACTTGTGGGATGGAGTTTACAGGATATGTTTATAGCGGAGGGCTATCGTATCAGAGTAGACACGATGAGGCAAAGCTTGCTTTGATGAGGCAAAAGGCGCTCGATCACGCAAAAAGGTTAGGGGAGCTGATAGGCAAAATTTCATGATACCAGCAAAATTTTATAAATATGTTTTTGCGTTTATAATGTCAGCATTTATGGCGTTTTTTATGTCATTTGTGCTGACATATCTAAACCTTGGCTTTGTTGATGGCTTTGTAAAAATTTGGCTAACTGCTTACGTAAAAGCTTTTGTAGTAGCGTATCCTGTGCTTTTGCTAGTCTCTCCATTTGTAACGAAACTCACACAAATTTTATGCAAAAAATAAAATAATAATATACGTTATCAATAAAAATTATTATTTACATATTTTAATTATTTGGTTATAATCCGCTCAAATTTTATCAAAATAGGAGTCAAAATGAGACAGTACGAAACATACAAATGCGAAAAATGCGGCAACGAGATCGAAGTTCAAAAAGTTGGCGGCGGCACACTAACCTGTTGTGGCGAAGAGATGAAATGCGTCACTGAAAATTTAACAGCTGTAAATTTGATGAAGGCATTTGCTGGCGAGTCACAAGCTAGAAATAAGTATGAGCTTTATGGCGATCTAGCCAAAGAAGCAGGCTATCACGCAATAGCTAGACACTTTTACGAAGCAGCTGAAAATGAGAAATGGCATGCAAGAGCTGAGTTTAAAAAATATCACGAGCTAATGAACGATCCGATCGATAAGATGGATAAAAATTTACTTGATGCGGCAGCTGGTGAAAACTACGAGCATACGACGATGTATCCAGACTTTGCAAAGATCGCAAAAGAAGAAGAGTTAAGAGATGTTGAGAGGCTATTTAACGCGATCGGCAAGGTTGAGGTTGAGCATGAAAGAGAGTATTTAGAGCTTAAAAAGATGCTTGATGAAGAGGGCTTTTTTGAGAGCGACGAGGAAGATATCTGGGTTTGTGAGGTATGTGGACATGTTCATAGAGGCAAAAAAGCTCCAGGCGCTTGCCCGCTTTGCAAAGCTCCAAAAGAGTATTTTAAACGTGAATTTCTAGGCTAAAAGCCAAAATAGTCAAGGTGTTTACCTTGACTATTAATTTAAGTTATAAAATATTATAAAAATGATACAATCCTTTCAAATTTTCACAAGGAGAAAGAGATGAAAAAATCACTTTTAGTTTTAGCTACTCTTGGCTTTGCACTAAGCCTAAACGCTGCAGATCTTACAGATACTTGCAAGTCTTACTTCTCAGACATCGATAAGATGGTCGAAGCTTACAAAAAAGCTGGTCAAGAGCAACAAGTAAAAATTTATGAAGACCAAAAGAAACAATCAATGGATCAACTTGCTGCACTTCCAAAAGAGCAACAAGACGCTACTTGCAAGCAAGCTAAAGAGATGTTTGCTCAAGTAATGGAACAAATGAAAAAACAAGGTCTTTTAAAATAAATTTTATGGCTAGTTTTTCTAGCCATATCCTAATCCTCTTTTTCTAATTCGTTATTTACGCCGATCTCTTTTACTTCTATATCTTTTTGATCGTCTGGAGACAAGCGTTTAAAATTTTCAAGTCTACTAACAAGACCATCTCTACCACTAAAACTTGATGCAAGGGCGTTAAAGTGTTTATTTGCAGTATTTAGTGTATTGCTAAGTCTATTCATGTGCTCGGCCACATTGCGGACTTTATCATAAATTTTAATCGCACTCTTTACGATATTTTTGGCCTCTTCATTGCCACGCTCTATGCGCCATAAATTTGCCACTGTACGAAGAATAGGCATAAGCGTAGTGTGAGATACTAGTATTACGCGCTTTTGAAATGCGTAGTCAAAAAGAGAACTATCAAATTTCATAGCCTCGATATATGCTGGTTCAATTGGTATAAACATCAATACAAAATCAGGACTATCAGGTACGATCTCACCGTAATTTTTACTATTTAAGCTATCTATGTGATTTTTCATAGAAGCAATATGCTCTTTCAATGCTAAATTTAGCTCCTCTTCATTGCTGGCTGTGATAGCCTTTTCGTAAGCTATAAGTGAGACTTTAGAATCAACTATTAGGTGTTTGCCATCTGGTATCTTTACTATAAAATCAGGAATAAGACGTTTGCCTTCTTCGTTCTTAAAATTTTGTTGTGTCAAGTAATGCTCATCTTTTACAAGTCCAGAAGCCTCAAATGTGCGTTCAAGCTGTATTTCACCCCAGTTTCCAAGTGTTTTATTGCTACCTTTTAATGCAGTAGCTAGTGAGTTTGCCTCTTTTGACATTGAGATACCAATTTCACCTATGTGCTTAATCTGCATTCCTAGCGCGCTCATGCCTTTAACGGATTCGTCGTGGACTGCATTTACGCGCTCTTGAAAGGTTGAAATTTGCTCCTTTAGTGGCTTTAGTAAAAGATCTAAAGAATTTTGGCTATTTTGTGTGAAATTCGCACTTTTTTCTTCAAATATTTTATTTGCAAGATTAGAAAATTCCAAATTTAACTCATTTTTTACTTTTAATAAATTTGCCTCTTGCTCTTTTAGGCTATTTTCTTTTGCTTCTATTTCATTTCTAAGCACAGCCATATCACGTTTTAATCTATTTTCTCTCTCACTTGCTTCAGCTAAAGCATTTTTATTTTGATTTAGTTCAGCTAGTGTTGCAGTAAAATTTGCCTCGTTATTCTTGGCTCTTTCATTTGCTGTACCGATACTCTCTTTAAGCTCATTAATCATGCGCTCCATAGCATCTTCGGCTTCATCTTTTTGCGCTATTTTGGTTTTTAGCGCATCGATCTCACTGATGAGCTCGTCTATTTGCTCGTGATTTGACATAAGCCTTGCTTTTTGCTCGCTAATTAGTTGCAGATTTTCACTATTTTTAGATACTAAATTTGTTAGATTTGATGAAATTTCAAAATTTTCTTGCTCTTTTTGTGTCAAATTTCTTTTTAGCTCGAGTTTGTCCCTATTAAATGAATAGATGACAAATATCGCAATCAAAAATAGTACTCCTAAAAATATGGCAGCATAAAAATAGAAATCTTGTTGCATTTAGTATCCTTAAAAAATGAAGAAATTTTTATATTTTTACAAAAGCAAAGAGACTACTCCTTACTTTTGTAATAAATTTTTTATGCTTCTAGTACTGCTCCGTTGCTTGCGTTTGTGACTAGTTTGCGGTACTGCCTTAGCCAGCGAGATGTTAGCGCTTTATCAACTGGCTTAAATTCCGCTCTTCTCTTTGCGATCTCAGCTTCGCTTAGGCGAACGTTTATCTCGTATTTATCGACGTCTATATCGATTATGTCGCCATCTTGTAGCAAGCCTATCATGCCGCCCTCGGCTGCTTCTGGGCTTACGTGGCCGATGCTTAGACCTCTTGTCGCCCCGCTAAAGCGACCATCTGTGATGAGCGCTACATCTGCACCAAGGCCTCGTCCCATGATGAGTGAAGTAGGGCTTAGCATCTCTTGCATGCCAGGGCCTCCGCGTGGGCCTTCGTAGCGGATGACGACGACATCGCCTTTATCTACTTTACCGCTTGAGATGCCAGCTATTGCTTCATCTTGTGAGTTAAAGCAGACCGCTTTACCGCTAAATTTACGCTCACCAACGATGCCAGCTGTCTTGATGACACAGCCTTGCTCAGCTAAATTTCCAAATAAAATGGCAAGTCCGCCAACTTGTGAATAGGCGTTTTCTACTTTGTGAATGATGCTTTCATCTTTGATGTCACTTATCTTTACGCGCTCTCCAAGAGTTTCGCCGCTAACTGTTAGGTTGTCCAAATTTAGCATGCCATTATCTCTGCGTGAAATTTCTTTTATCACTGCATTCATGCCACCAGCTCTGCCGATGTCCTCCATGTGCACGTTTTGCAAGCTTGGACTGATCTTGGCGATGTGAGCGATGTTTTGGCTGATTTTATTTAGCTCTTTGATGTCTAAATTTACGCCAGCCTCTCTTGATATGGCTAGCATGTGAAGGACGGTGTTGCTGCTACCACCCATTGCCATATCAACGACAAGTGCGTTGCGAATCGCTTTTTCATTTAGTATATTTCTGATTTTAAATTTCTCATCAAGTGCGATCTCACAGATTCTGCGAGCAGCCTGCCTGATGAGCTCCTCACGCTCTGGGGTTAGTGCAAGGATAGTGCCGTTGCCAGGGAGCGCTATGCCCATCGCCTCGCAAAGCGTGTTCATAGAATTTGCTGTAAACATACCGCTACAGCTACCACCACTTGGACATGCGTTGCACTCGATATCTTTTAGTTCAGCCTCATCTATCTCTTTGGTCTCAAATTTACCAACCGCCTCAAACGCAGTCGCAAGATCAATTGGCTTGCCATCTTTTGTGTAGCCCTTTTTCATTGGGCCACCGCTTACAAACACGGTTGGTACATTTACTCTTAAAGCGCCCATAACCATGCCAGGGACGATCTTGTCGCAGTTTGGCATACAAACAAGTGCGTCAAGTGCATGAGCGTTCATCACGGTTTCTATCGAGTTTGCGATGATCTCGCGGCTAGGCAAGCTATATAGCATGCCTCCATGCCCCATCGCTATGCCGTCATCCACACCGATGCAGTTAAACTCAAATGGAATACAGCCATTTTTGCGAATTTCATCTTTTAAAATTTGTGCGTATTTGTTTAAGAAAAAGTGCCCTGGAATGATCTCTATAAAGCTGTTTGCAACTCCGATAAAGGGTTTAGCAAAGTCATCGTCTTTTAGCCCGGTCGCACGTAAAAGTGAGCGGTGCGGGGCTCTTGTGTAGCCTTTTTTGATTATGTCGCTTCTCAAATTTGATCCTTTTTTAAAATTTGAGAGGATTTTATCACATATAAAGTATCAAAGATTTTAAAAAAAAATTGCAAATTTAAAAATTTTTTTATTACATAAATAACACATTAAATTTTTAAAATTTAGTCAAAAAGGATGAGCTAAATAGCTATGAAATTTCGGTAATTTTAATCAAAGCAGTATGCAAAATAATAACGTAAAAATATTATCAATGTGTTATAAATATTGATTTATAGGGCTTTATTGTACTCTGGTACAATTTACAAGATTTATGAAAATTTATACAATGCGATAAAATTTTTTAACAAGGATGAGAAAATGATCGCAAAAACAGAGGGCATAAAAGTGATGCCAATGCAAACTAAAATTTTAAATTCTGGCGCAAACTTTTATGAAAATAACTTCACAAATACAACTTTAATTTTTCCTTTTTACGCGAAGAAGTAAAACAACTTCTAATCTCCAAAACAAGAGCGATTTAGCTTTTATTTTAAATTTAATTTATAGTTAAGAGAGTTTTATATGCAAAGTGAAAAAACAGAAATTTTACTTGATGAAGTGAATGAAACAATAGATTCGATATTTAGAACCTGTAATAAAAATGGTGGAACAAAGAAAGCTTTGGAAAATAGAAAGCTAAATAAAGAAATTTTGAAAGATAAATTTGTATCGATCTTTTTAAAATTTGACCAGATAGACGATGATAATTTTAAAAGCATAGTTCTTGCAAGTGATGAAACAAAAGAGCTAAGCGATATGGTAAAAGCTTTTGAAGCGGATAAAGATATAGACTTGCCAGAACTAGAGCGAGCGATAAATTTTAACCTTACTAGAATAAAAGAAGCAATCTACAAATTTCAAAATAACAACTAAAAGCTGGTGCGAGAAATATCTCACACCAGATACTGCTAATAACTAAATACCTCCGGATCAATAACCATCGCCCTATAAGCGACATCATCTCTTGAAGCAGAGTCCACATCCATCTCAAATTTGATCTCATTTGTCTTTGGATCGATCTCAACTAAGACCATTTTGATAGTCTTGTCAGGACGGAGTAAATTTACATTTGAGCTTGAGATGAAGTAGGTATTTTTATCCTTTTGCCACTCGACGTTGCTAGTAACTGCGCTATAAAAGTCAAATCCACGCTCTTTGCCAAACTGCCAAGTTTGTTCAACCGTGCCCTTTTTCTCATCTATCTTATATTCAACCGCACGGGAGTATTTATCCTCTTTAAAGGCTGGCTGCTCCATGCCCCTTGCATCGCCATTGTCAAATACGCTTAGGTGTTTTATGCTGCCTTTGTTGTCGTATCTTGGCGTTAACCATGCGGTGTGCTGAGTCCATGACCAGTCAAATTCGCCCTCGCATTTTGAGTTTTCGCATTTTATCTTATTGCCTTTGCTATCGACTGGAGTTAGCACTTTGGCTTTAAATTCTTCACTCCAGCCCTCAGGCGAAGCTAATATCCATTTTACTTTCTTGTCACGTCCTATCTTTACGATGCCTTGGTGACGAAGTGAAAGGATGATACTATCGTCGCTCTCATCATATGAGATAGAGTTTACGTGAGCCCAGTTTCTACCTGTGCCAGTAGAGGTGATGTCGCCAAATGGCTGATCGTCGCTTATCTTGATCTCTTTTGCGTCCATATCAATATTTAGGCAAACAGCTCTAGCATCAAGCGCTTTTATGAGGTTGCTGCGGTAGACATTGTTGCCAAAAATTTCATTTAGATCCCACTCTTCGACCACCTTACCGGTGCTATCGACCTCTATGATGTGGTCTCTTATGGTGTGAGAAATTTTGCCATCTTTGTGGTGGTAGTTGTATTTGCCAACCCTAAGAAGTGCGTGATCATCCTTTAATGGCATAACTTCATGGCTTAGATCGATGTAGCCTCTTGGAAGCGGGCGGTTATAAATTTCTTTTCCCATAAGGTCATATCTTAGATATCTTTGAGCCATGCCAAAGCTGATATCGCCGTTTTTTAGCTGATGAAAGCCCATCATCATGCCTCCATCCATCACTCTGCGCTCGCTGCGGTCGTAAAATTTCTGATAGTCAAGGTACCATCTAACCTCGCCTTTGGTATCTACGATGTAGTTTTCGGTAAAGTCATTCCAGCTAGCAGCTCCGCCATTTTTCCAATCAAGTGGTTTATAGACGCTTGTGATCGTGTTATTTATGAGATAGAGCCTGTTTTTAAAGGCAGGATCGACCTTTTTGACGCGAGTCTTTTGCATGTGAGAAAATCTAAAATCACGGCTATATGTGACGATAGGCTGGGCGTAAATTTTATACGTTTCTACCTTTTTAGCTCCGTTAAATGTGTAGCTTACGACTACTTCATTTAGATAGTCAGGGTAAAGTCCCCAAATAGGCACGCCATCATGCGTAAGCAAAGCATGCTCTGAGACGTTGTAGTCGATGTCGATACCGCCATCTGGCTTGCCTTTTACTTTGACATGGATATCTTTGATGTCTTTACCAGCTCTATCAATGATAGCAGTTAGAGGCGATACGTCGTAAGGATTTATAAAGACTGATCCAAGCTCACCTTGAACCTTTACGTGATGAGCCAGGACTCCAGCCTCTAGTGGTGTGATACCTATACTAAGACCACTAACCAAAACAGCCGCAAGGGCAACAGAACCTAAGAAATTCTTGCTCATTTTCGCTCCTTTAATAAAATTTAATGATATCTTACTACCCAAATTTCACACAAAACTAACGCTTATATGAAAAGTGGCTTAAATAAATTTATAAAAGAGTTGTTTTAAAGGGTAAAAATAAAAAGAAGAATTTAGGAGCAAATGCCCCTAAATTTTAGTTATTTGCGTCAAATTTCTTAAGAGAAAAAAGAACAAATTTATAGCTAGCAAATAGTGTCACTGGCCAAAGTATCAAAAAAATTCCTGCTTCTAACATCTTTTATCCTTAGTATGCGTGATGATCGTTTTTGATCTCGTCTTGCGTGATCTTCTTGCTATCTATCGCTCGCCAAACGACGATGATATAAGCAAGTACTACTGGCACTAGCAAGCTAACATATGCCATAACGCCAAGTGTGTAGTGGCTAGAGCTTGCATTTTTGATAGTTAGTGAGCTAGCAAGGTCGCTAAATGACGGATAAAATGCTGTGCCATTTAGCCCCGATATCAAAAATAACGCGGTAACTACGAGCACGACGCCCACGCCGAAAGGCACGATACCGTAGATGCTTTTCGTAAACGCGCCCTTAAATACGCCAAACAGTACGCCGCAAACGCCCGCGACCGCCGCAATGGCTACTATCGGCATATCGGCGAAATTGCGAGCGTATTTAAACGTGACTATGGAAACTTCGCCCGCTTCGTCGTAACCAAAGCCCGGCTTACTAAGCACCCAAGCGGCAAAAGCTAGAAAGAACGGCAAAAAGAAAATCGTATTTTTTAGCGCCGCTTTTCTAGCATTGGCTCTTATCTCCGCATCGTCGATGTTGTTGATGAGGTAGAGCGCTCCGCCCACGCGAGCCAGGAAAAACATCGCGATGCCTAGCGGATAGAGCATGATGTTGCCCAGCGCTTCAAGCCCGCGAAACGGCGTCTGCCACTGCACGAAGTTGTGCTCGTTTAGTAAAAAATAGCTTCCCGAAAAAAACGTACTAACCGCCATACCGATAAGTATAACGCCTAAAGAACCGTTTATGAAAAGGAAAATTTCATAGGTTTTTTGGCCTAGGAAGTTGTCCGGTTTTTTGCGGTATTCGTAGCTCACGGCTTGGAGGATAAAGCAAAACAAAATCGCCAGCCACACCCAGTATGCACCGCCAAAGCTTGTGGCGTAAAATAGCGGAAATGCCGCAAAGCACGCGCCGCCGAACATTACGAGCGTGGTAAAAGTAAGCTCCCATTTGCGCCCGATAGAATTTATCACCATGTCCTTTTGAAGCTCGTTTTTGCAAAGCCCAAAAAGCAGCGTCTGCCCGCCCTGAACGAACATCATAAATACCAAAAGTCCGCCAAGAAGGCTAACTATAAACCACCAATAAATTTGTAAATTTTCTAAGCTTAAACTATGCATGGTCGTTAAATCCTATCTTTATTTGCTTAAGCATGATTTTGATCTCGGCAATCAGCAAGACCGTAAATAAAACAGCAAATAATATAAATGAAATTTTCACATTTGAGTCAGATAAATTTGTAGCTCCTACGCCAACGGTCATGAGATCTTGTATCACCCAAGGCTGACGACCGACCTCTGCTACTATCCAGCCAGCTTCAGCTGCGATGTAGCCAAGCGGTATGGTAAAGAGGCAGATCCACAAAAACGCTCTTATGTTTTCAAATTTATATTTTCTTGAAAGATTTAGATAGAGCGTAATAGCAAAAAGAGCTATGAAGTAAGTGCCAAGTACAACCATAATATGGAAGCTATAAAATGTCAGCCCAACTGGTGGCACAGCCTCTTTTGCATCTTTAAGATAGCCATATCCTAAGAAATTTAGATTGCTCTCTAAATTTGAAAGCGAGCTTTTCATAAGGCTCTCATCATTTGCTTTTTTAGCCTCTTTGTAGTTTTTAAGAGCTTCGATAGCTACTTTACCTTTTGCCATCTTCTCTTCAACGCTTATTAGATTGTGCTCGCTATTGCCATAAAGTAGGTCATTTATACCTGGTGTAAATGAGTCAAGCCCTCTGTTTGCCATGATGCCAAGTGCGTAAGGCACCTTTATCTCAAGCAAAAATGGCTCGCTCTCGTCGCCAAGCTCTTTAGCTAGGTTTAAAATACCAGCGGCAACTAGACCAGCGTTTTTCTCGCCATTATAAAGTCCTTCCATCGCAGCAAGCTTCATAGGCTGCTTTTGAGCTACAAAATATGCGCTCTCATCGCCGCTAAGTAGTAAAAATGCCGAAGTGATAAGACCAAATGCGCTAGCAACGACGATACTTTTTTTAGCTAGCAAAATATGGCGTTTTTTGATTAAAAACCAAGCAGAAATTCCTATCACAAAGATAGCCGAGATAGTGTAGCCACTAGTTACTGTGTGTAAAAATTTGCTAATTCCAAGAGGATTTAGCGCAACTTCGAAGAAATTCTCCATCTCCATTCTAGCAGTATCTGGGTTAAATTTCATGCCGATAGGATACTGCATCCAGCCATTTGCGATCAAGATCCAAAGCGCGCTTAAATTTGAACCGATCGCGACAAGCCAGGTTGAAAGTAGGTGAAATTTCTTGCTGACTTTATCCCAGCCAAAAAACATAATGGCAAAAAATGTACTCTCCATGAAAAATGCGAGCAAGCCTTCTATTGCAAGTGGAGCGCCGAAGATATCGCCGACAAACCAGCTGTAGTTTGCCCAGTTTGTACCAAACTCAAACTCCATGATGATGCCAGTAGCAACGCCGATAGCGAAATTTATACCAAAGAGCTTTAGCCAAAATTTCGTTATCTCAAGCCAGACTTTATCGCCGGTTTTAACATATATCGTCTCCATAATGGCGATGATAAAACTTAGCCCCAAAGTAAGCGGGACAAACAAAAAGTGGTAAATGGCAGTCAGCGCAAACTGAGCCCTAGACCAATCAACAAAATCCATCTCAGACATTTTATTCCTTTATTAAATTTCGAATTACAAATTCGCTTTTTTCTTCGTCGGTTTGAAATTTGGTATTAAGAGTCTCATCAAAGATGAAGACCTTTAAAATTCCAAACATAATGATAAGCTTTATTATTATGAGAAGCCATAATTTTTTGCCTATTTTCATATTTTTAAAGCCCTCTATATATAAAGAGGCAATGATGTTTAGGTAGTTTTTTATCATGATTTTTGAAGTCTATAACAAAAAGACTTAAAGAATAATTTTTAAAATTTGCACGATTAATGCCTTACTAAATATTTAAGGGGTATAATCGGCAGATAAAAAAATAAATAAATTTAAGGAAATTTAATGGCAAAAGAGACGAAGTATATTTTTATCACAGGTGGCGTTTTAAGCTCACTTGGAAAAGGTATTGCAGCTGCGTCCATCGCGACTCTTTTAAAAAATTCCGGACTAAAAGTAAGTGTTTTAAAAGCTGATCCATATATCAACGTAGATCCTGGCACGATGAGCCCGCTTGAGCACGGCGAAGTTTTTGTTACAGATGATGGCGCGGAGACAGATCTTGACCTTGGCCACTATGAGAGATTTTTAGATGAGAGCCTAAGTCAAGATAATAACTTCACAACGGGTAGAGTTTATAGCTCGGTCATCGAAAAAGAGCGCCGTGGTGACTACCTTGGAAAGACTATACAAGTGATCCCTCACATCGTTGGCGAGATCGTTGATCGCATAAAAAAAGCAGGCGAGGGTAAAGATGTGCTAATCGTTGAGATCGGTGGAACTGTTGGCGACATCGAAGGCTTGCCATTTTTAGAGGCGATAAGAGCGCTAAGAGTAGAAGTTGGTAAAAAAAGAGCGCTAAATATCCACCTAACGCTTGTGCCATTTATCAAAGTAGCTGGAGAGTTAAAGACAAAGCCAACCCAGCATAGCGTAGGTGAGCTAAGACGTATAGGCATAACACCAGATATCATCATCTGCAGATCTGAAATGCCACTAAACCGCGAGCTAAAAGATAAGATCGCAGCAAGCTGTGGTGTTGAGAAAAATTGTGTCATAGAGAGCTTAGACAGCGCAAGTATCTATCAAATTCCACTTTCATTTTTAAAGCAAGATATACTAACTCCAATCGCTGAAAATTTAGGCTTTAATGAGCTAAAACCAGACATGGCAAAGTGGGATAGTCTAGTAAAAAGAATCATAGCTCCAACAAATGAAACTACAATAGCATTTGTGGGCAAGTACATCGATCTAAAAGAGAGTTACAAGAGCCTAACTGAGGGCATCATCCATGCTGGAGCAAATTTAGACGCTAGGGTAAATTTACGCTGGATAGATAGCGAAAAGATAGAAGAGAACAATGTAAATGAGCTTTTAAAAGATGTTGATGGCATCTTGGTCGCTGGCGGCTTTGGTGAAAGAGGCGTTTTAGGCAAGATGCAGGCTATAAAATTTGCTCGTGAAAATAAGATCCCTTATCTTGGAATTTGCCTTGGTATGCAGCTAGCGCTCATTGAGTTTGCAAGGGATGTTTTGGGCTTAGAAGATGCAAATTCTATGGAATTTGACAAAGAGTGTAAAAACCCTATCATCTATCTAATTGATAGCTTTATCGACGCTCACGGCAAAAAACAGATAAGAACGCACACAAGCCCACTTGGCGGCACGATGAGGCTTGGAGCATATAACTGTGAGATAAAACCAAAGACACTTCTAGCTGAAATTTATGGTAATGCAAAGAGCGTAAAAGAGCGTCACCGCCACCGCTACGAGGCAAATCCAAAATATAAAGAAATTTTTGAGAAAAATGGTCTTTTAGTAAGTGGCGAGAGCGATGGGCTGATAGAGGCTATCGAGCTCAAAGGCCATCCATGGTTTGTGGGCGTGCAGTGCCATCCTGAATTTACTAGCCGTCTAACTAAGCCAAATCCTGTGATATTAGGCTTTATAAAAGCAAGCTTGGCTAATCACGTAAAATGATAAATTTGGCAAGCTTTCTTGCCAAATTTTCTTTGAATTTCTCTCAAAATTTATATTAAAAATAAAAGTAAATGTATTATTGATAAAATTTAAATTATTTAAGTATTTTTTAATCTTGCTAAACATACAATGCTTACGCAATCATTTATAAAGGAGAAAAAATGAAAAATTGCGTTTTAAAAAGTGTTTTGGCACTTTCACTTGCTGGCTCATTTGCTTTAGCGCAAGGTGGATTTGTCGGAGTTGAGGGCGGCTATGATTTTAGCTCAAAGCTAAAAGACAATGATGGTCTTAGTTTTAAGGATAATAGACCAAATCTTGGCATTAAAGGCGGTTATGACTTTGACGTAGCTAGAGTTTATGGTGGATACTTCTATCATACAGAGGCAAAAGATAACTTTAACTATACTGATGATGGCGTAAAACACGATGTTAGTATAAAATGGACAACACATAAATTTGTAGTAGGTGGCGATTATACTCCAGCTATAACAGATAACTTTAAGTTAATAGCAGGCTTATACACTGGCGTTTCAGTTGTAAATTTTAAAGCAAGACTTTATACAAATACACTTAAAGCGACTTATGATACAACAAAGGCTGGTTGGTTAGTTGGCACAAGACTTGGTACAGAGTATAGCTTTGATAAAAATAATGCACTTGAATTTGGTATAAAAGCAGATAGATCTTGGTATAGCACTGATGAAGATCTTGATAACCTTAAATCAACAGATATCGGCGCTTACCTAGGCTACACATATAAATTTTAATTTTTGGGGTCTTATGACCCCTTATTTTTACTTAAAATTTCTCTCATTTTTTACTTCAAATTTACAATGGCTAATTTATAAAGAGTATCAATTTAACAAAAGTTTTTTGCCCTAAAAATCTTACTTTCAATGAAAATTATAAGAAATTAAATTTCAAAAAGATATAATCAAAGTATTCAAAATAAAGACGAAAGATTGCAATGAAAAAGAAGTATTTTTATAACCAATTTTTTGGCAATATGGGTGTAAATTTAAGTGAACAAGTGGCATTAAATAAAGTTGGCAAGTTCTTCAAAAAATCTTGCCAAAACCATGCTAAATAAAGAGGACATAAGGAATTTACTAGCGCATAGATTTTGTAACGACATACATAAAAAAATTAGTGAAATTCCGACACCAAGTGCCTTAAAAGATATCTACAAGGGCGCTAATCGCATAAAAGAAGCGATCGAAAAAAACGAGCGCATAGCCATTGTGGGCGATTATGATGTTGATGGTGTTGTTTCGAGCGTAATTTTGGCCGAGTTTTTTGATGATCTTGGCGTGAAAGACTACCTAGTAAAAATTCCAAATAGATTTAAAGATGGATATGGGCTAAATCCTGAGATAATAGACGAACTCTCAGCCGATGTAAGCTTGATTATCACCGTTGATAACGGTATCTCTGCAAACGATGCGGCCATTATCTGTAAAGAAAAAGGCATCGATCTTATTATCACTGATCATCACATGCCTCCAGCTGTTCTCCCAGAAGCTTATGCGATCATCAATCCAAAACAAGAAGACTGCAACTTCCCAAATATCGAAATTTGTGGCGCTGAGGTCGCTTGGTATTTGGTTGGAGCGCTAAAGGATGTTTTTGGACTAAATTACGATATGAGCAAATTTCTAGAGCTTTTAGCTATCGCAATAATCGCTGATATGATGGAGCTAAGAGATATGAATAGAATGCTTGTTCGCCTTGGCATTTGTAAGCTAAATGCGTCTAAGCGTTCCGCATTTCACGCTATAAAAGAGTTTTATGGTAAGGAAAAATTTGAGTGTGATGATATTAGCTTTCTTATAGCTCCGCTTATAAATTCAGCCGGACGCATGGACGATGCGATGAATTCATTTGACTTTTTACGTGCTAAAAGTATCGAGGAAGCTTACAACTACCTTGATACGATCATTGAATTTAACAACTCCAGAAAAGAGGAAGAGCGCCAACTCTTTGAGTGCTCGCTAAAGGACGTAAAAGAGGACGATGAAGTCATCATCACTTGGGGTGAGCAGTGGCACGAGGGCGTGATAGGTATTGTGGCTAGCCGCTTAGCAAAGCACTTTGCAAAGCCAGCTATTGTCTTTAGCATCGATAAAGGTCGTGCAAAAGGTAGTGCTAGAAGCATTGGTAAGCTTGATATCTTATCTCTTATAGCAAGCCACGAAAATTTACTAACAAGCTACGGTGGTCACAAAGGAGCGGCTGGACTTACGCTTGCGCCTGAAAATTTGGTGAAATTTAAAGAAGCGATAAATAAAAGTTGCTCATTCCTAAATATGCAAGATTGCAAAAGCTCAGACGAGCTACTTGGCGACATAATGCCAAGCGAGATAGACTTTGAGCTGCTTGAAATTTTAGAATTTTATGAGCCATACGGACAGAAAAACCCTCGCCCAGTCTTTAAGATAAAAAATGCTCTTGTTAAAAACGAAAGACTTATAGGCAGGGATCAAAACCACTTAAAGCTCATCTTGCAAAAGGATAATAAAACGCTTGAGGCTCTATTTTTTAACTTTACAAGACATGCTAGAGTTGGCGAGATGATAGATATTATCTTTTGTATATCAAAAAATTCATTCCGCGGACTTGTTACTCCACAACTACTCATAAAAGAGATTTTATAAATTTTATCTCGGTTTTATAATGCTAAAATTTTAATAAAACCGAGATTTCTTCGGTTTTAATTCACAAAAATCGTTTCTTTATATATTTAATGCAGTCCAACTAAAATAATACTATTTGACTCAAATTTCTGTATTGTAAAATTAATGTTATATAAATATTTATACTTTATTTAAGTTTATTTTTGCTTTAATTTTAATTTTAAATATTAATTTCATAGGACTAAACATGAAAATTTCTTACGTTTTAGCATTTGCTCTAGTACCAAATTTAATGCTTGGTGCTGAAGAAACGATAGACTTGGCTCCGGTTACCGTTTCTGCAAAGATACAAAAGTCCGTTCTTGACGAACCGACAAAGGCTCAAATAGTAGGCAAAGGCGCTATACTAGAAAACAGCGATATCGCCAAATCGCTTTTAAATTTGAGCGGCTTTACGATGGAGCGCAAGGGCGGAGGCGGCAGCGAGGTTTATTACCGCTCGCAGACGGCGGCCAGACTGCCGGTGCTAATCGACGGTAGCACGCTAAACGGCGGTTGCGGTATGCGCATGGATACGCCCATCACTTACATCTCGGCGCAAAATTATAGCTCGGTTCGCATCGTAAAAGGCCCACAAGACGTCAGATACGGCGCGCTCATTAGCGGCGGTATATTTTTCGATAGAGAGATAGCAAGGCTATCTAAACCGAGCTTTGGAGGAAACGTAAGCGTACTTGGC
This sequence comes from Campylobacter concisus, assembly GCF_003049085.1. Classification (NCBI taxonomy): domain Bacteria; kingdom Pseudomonadati; phylum Campylobacterota; class Epsilonproteobacteria; order Campylobacterales; family Campylobacteraceae; genus Campylobacter; species Campylobacter concisus. The sequence goes on along the minus strand of NZ_PIQX01000004.1, from coordinate 94,206 downwards.
GGTAGTTTTAGAAGATTTGAAACTGCTGCAGACGTAGCGGCGGGCAACGAGCTGGGCAGCTTAGAAATTTCCGGCGGACACTACCAGAGCGGCGATTATAAAAGCGGCGACGGACAGAAAATGCATACGCACTATAAACGCAACAGCGTCTCACTCGTGGGTACGCTAACGCCCACAGATACTACCGCATTGCAGTTAAGCGCGGATCTAGGCGATGGCGAAGCAGCGTATGCCGATAGGATGAGGGACGGCATACAGTTTGACCGCAAGTCTTTCGGACTAAAATTTGAACAAGACGTCGGCGAACATAAAATTAGGCTAAGTTCGTATTATCATCAAATCGATCACATAATGGATAACTTTACCATGCGTCCGGTGCGTCCGATAATAGTGCCTGGTAATGTAATGGGCAGAGGATATAGCATCAGCCACCCGATACGAGATATGTACGGCTTTAAGGCTGAGGGCGAGTTAAATTTCGATAATCTAACGAGCTACCTTGGTGCTGGATATTCGCAGGATACATTTAAATGGCGAGGTGCTGGTACTGGCGGAGCCGGCGTGCCTAAAGCCGAAATGGACGCCGCCCTATCAAAACCGCACGTAAAACAGCGCAAGGTAACGTATAAAACTATATACACTCAAAACGAATACATCCTTGAAAACGACTACGGACTTTTCGGCGGACTTAGGCTAGATGTCGGCGAGAGGAAGCAGCTACTAACGCATAAAAGTAGGAGCGAAAATTTATTCTCCGGCTTTTTTAGATACGAAAAATATCTACAAAATTTAACGCTTTATGCGGGACTAGGTCATGCGCAAAGGTTACCGGATCACTGGGAAACGAATCAAGACCCAGATCTTAAGCTAAATAAAGAAAGAAACACTCAGCTTGACTTCGGTACCGTGCTAAAAGATAAAAACTACGAGCTAAACGCGAATTTCTTCGTCTCGAAGATGGATGATTACATAATGATAAAATATAGTCCTATGGGCATGTCATCAAACGTATTTAATACCGATGCTTTACTATACGGCGGCGAGATCGAGGGCGACACGCTACTAGCCGATATATTTAGACTGGGTGCCGGCGTATCCTACGTCTACGGAAAGGTGACTAAAAACGCGGGCGGCCTAAAAGACTGCGACGCGCTGCCTAAGGTTTCTCCTCTAACGTTTAAACTAAGCGCCGGCCTAGAAAAGCCAGACTGGTTCGTCAAAGCCGACTTCTACGCTAACGCGTCGCAAAACCGCGCGCAAAAAGGCTACGGCGACATGGGCGGCATGGACCTGGGCAAGAGCGATAGCTTTTGGACGCTGGGGCTAAGCGCGGGCTATAAATATAAAAATTATCAATTCTTGCTAGCGGCGGAAAATCTAAACGATGCCAAATACTCCTATCATAACTCAAAAGGCGGCTACGGTGGCGGTATCGCAGGATATGAGACTATCCCGAACGGCACGAGGCTTTATGAGCCTGGCAGAAGCTTTTGGGCGAAATTTAAGGTGCATTTTTAGGGCTTAACTTAATAAATTTGGCATGGCTGTGGGCTTAGGATTTGCCCTAAAGCTGTGCTAAATTTAAGTATTTCTACTCTTATCTTCTTAATAATACTCACGCTTGCTACATTTACTGTTGCGAATAAATTTGAGCTAAATTAAAAGCTTAGATATAAAATCTCAGAAATTTTTTAAAGGAGAGGTATGAAAAATTTACTTGTAAAATCAAGCTTGATTCTAGCTTTGGTAAGCTCAGCAGCACTAGCTCAAGGTGCATTTGTTGGCGGTGAAGGTGATTATTCGTTTAATTCAAAAATAAAAACAAAAAACATAGCAAACAGTGAGAGAAATAACTTCAAAAAAGGTCACTATGGTCTTGGCTTTTATGGCGGTTATGATTTTGACAGCTATAGAGCATATGGCGGTTATTATTATGACTTTAAAGCTAGGAAAAATGCTGGTGAATCAGATGCAAAATGGAGTAAGCATAAATTTTTAGGCGGCGTTGATTATACACCAAGCATCACTGAAAATTTTAAAGCCGTTCTTGGCGGATACACAGGCCTTGGCTACTTGAGCGTTAGAGAGAGATTTAATAACGAAACAAGTAAGAAAAATTTCAAAGGCTTACTAGTTGGCGCAAAAGCGGGCGGTATCTACTCATTTGACGAACATAATGCGATCGAGTTTGGCTTAAAAGCTGATAAGACTTTTTATAAGAAAAATAGCGGAGCTCAGCTAAGAGATACGACTATAGGAATTTATACAGGCTATACTTATAAATTCTAACCTTTAGGCAAGGCTTAGGCTTTGCCTTATTTTGGGCTACTCTCTACCTTCAAGAAGTGGCACAAAAAGGCACTCATCCAAGTACTCTTTTTCTAAATTTCCATCTTTATCTTTTTTAAATTTAGCGATAAATTGCTTGCCATCTTTTTTCATTGGAGCTACTAAAATTCCACCATTTTTAAGCTGCTTAAATAAATTTGGCGAGATCTCATCAGCAGCTGCCGAGAGCAAGATACGATCAAATGGTGCGTAGCTTCGCCAGCCATTGTTGCCATCGTCATACCTTACATGCACGTTTTTTATTTTTAGTGCCTCGAAGCGTTTTTTTGCCTCCATGGCTAGCTTTTCTATTCGCTCGACACTAAAAATTCTATGTGCAAGTTTGCTTAAAATAGCTGCTTGATAGCCACTGCCGCAGCCTATTTCTAGGATATTGTCCATATTCTCGCACTCTAGTGCCATTGTCATTTTTGCCACAGTTAGCGGCGAGCTGATCCATTGATTGCCCAGTATGGGCTGCGCGTCAAGTTTATAAGCATGTGCAGTGATTGGTACAAAAATTTCACGCTCAGTGGTAGCTATCGCATCGAACAAAAGTGGGCTTAGCGTGATCTCGTCGGCTATATCGCTAGCCAAATTTTGGCATTTTATCGCTTCTAGTTGGGTCAAAATTTATATCCTAAATAAAAATTAAATCGTTATTATACGATTTAAAACTTATCTTAAAATTTATAAAATCCCTAAATTTGTCTTGATCTCTTTTATTAAATTTGCATCAAATATCGTCTCTTTAACAAGTGTGCCATCTGGTAAAAATACTCCAGCAACTTCTAATGCAAGTGAGCTTGAGATCATGACGTAGCAGTTATTTGCGATAGCTAGAGCCTTGCAAAGACTAAGATAAGCATCCTCTCTAGCCTTACCCCACATGGCAGGTACCACGATGATGTCACATCCTTTTAGCTTTGCCCAAAGCCTGCTATCACGCAGCTCAAAGCATATTAGCACGCCAAGCTTTAGCCCTCTAAAGTCAAAGGCATTTATATCGCTCACATCGCCAGCGGCAAAAATTTCATGCTCTAAATTTGGCCGAAAAAGTTCGGCTTTCAACTGCGAATGAAAGACATTATTTGAGTTAAGAAGCAAAAATTCGTTATAAATCTTTGGTTGGTGTGGATTTAGATTTGAAATTTGAGCGAGCCCCGCGCTTTTATTTAGGCTAGTAAGGTGCGTAAAACCAAGAAATTTATCTGGACTAAGTGCCTCTTGCAAGCGTTCAAGCAACATCGCATCAAAGCTACCTATCATACCACCAAGCATCGCTTTGTTCGCCCCAGCAAAAAAGCCGTCAAAGTCATAGCCGCTGATGCAAAGCTCGCTTGCAAGAATGAGTGAGTTTTCAGGCGCAGCCTCAACTAAATTTGCAAGCTCCTCTAGGCGATCCGTTGCATTTTTTGCCTTTAAAGTTAGGCTTATTAGGTTTAAATTTTCGCTCATTTATTTTCCAAATACAAATGTCATAGGTTTTTCGTCGTGGCAGTCTTTTGGAATTTTGCAGTTTATATCCGTGCCACCGATGTTTGGTGTGGCTTTTAAAATAACGCTTATAGCTGTGATTTTATCATCGCGCTGGGAGAGCGGATCATTAAAAACCCAGACCTCAAAGCCAAGACCCCTAGCCTCATCATGTGAAACTATTCTTACCTCTTTTAGATCTTTTGCTTCAAAGCCACACTGTTTGTTTATGCCAAACATCACGTCATTTCCTAGCACAGATCCTAGCGGTGCGAAACTTGGTGCAATTTCACCGTTTGGCATCTCTTGATAGATTTCCGCTTGGCTTGTCTCTTTTACCTTAACAAGCTTGTAGGCGTAGAAATTTTCGAGATTATTTTTATTTGCTCGATCAATTATCCTTTGATTGCTGCTCGCACACCCCACAAAAAGCACGCAGGCAATGGCTAAGATGCCATTTTTAAAAGTCATCAAAGCTGATACTTCCCTTGCTGTAGTTTGTCACCTTTGCTTCAAAAAAATTTGACTTTTGATCGTTAAACTTCGCAAAGTCATCGACCCATTTGATCGGATGAGCGACGTTGTATTTGCGTTTTAGACCGATCGCAACTAGGCGCTGGTCGATGAGATAGTGGATGTACTGCTCGATGATATCATCAGTAAAGCCCATTATTTGGTTTTGGGTGATGTATTTGCCCCATTTGATCTCTAAATTTCCAGCTTTTTCAAACATATCATAAATTTTTGCCTCAGTCTCAGGCGTGAAAAGATCGGGTCTTTCTTTGCGGACTGAATTTATCATGTTTTGAAATAAAAGCAAGTGCGTGATCTCATCGCGTTGGATGAAGCGTATCATCTGTGCTGAGCCTAGCATCTTGCCAGCACGAGCTAGAGCGTAGATCGCTGTAAAGCCACTGTAAAAATAGATCCCCTCTAAAATTTGGTTGGCAACCATCGCAAGAAGTAGTTTCTCGTCAGTCACTTCGCCTGCAAGCTCCTCATAGACGCTTGAGATGTAGTCGTTTTTCTCGCGTAAGACGTCGTCGTGCTTCTCCATCTCATAGATGAGGTCTGTGTTGTCACAGATCGCTTCGACCATGACAGCGTAAGACTTGCTGTGGTTTGCCTCTTCGTAGGCTTGGCGGCTTAGCACGGCGTTGATCTCTGGTGCGGTGATGTAAGGGTTAATGTTATCAGCTAGGTTATTTGTCTGAAAGCTATCCATCGAGATGAGCTGGCTCCAGACTAGGTCGTACATGCGTTTTTCAGCCTCTGTGAGGTTGTAGGCGTAGTCGCGCACGTCATCGGTGGTATCGACCTCTTTTGGAAACCAGGTATTTGCCTCCATGAGGTCCCAAAGCTTTAACGCCCACTCGTATTTTGCCTTGGTGAAATTTAAAATGCCGTGTGGGTTGCCGTTAAAGACTCTTCTGTCGGTCAAATTTTCATTTGAACTTGGGTTGTAGATGCGTTTTCTATTCATAAATTTCTCTCTTGTTTGTAGTAAAAATTTCTTAAAATCTTACCCAAAGCAAGGTAAAAATTTACTTTTATTTAGAGTGCCTTAGTCCTTTTTATGGTCATCAAAAAGCCAGTTATGATTAGTAAAACTGCGATCACACATGATACTGCAAACACTACCTGACCAATTTCGCCAAACATCTCTCCAGTGTGCAGACTAAGTACTTTGCGACCAGCCTTTTTTGCCTCTGGGATGCTTTCACTTTTACTAACTAGTTTATTCTCTTTGATCTTGCCAGCGCTCGCGTCAAGCTTTAATTTGCCCACTTGGCTCTCGCTAGTTTCGTAGTTTATCGTGTAGGTGCTTTGGTTGTTTTCAGGCACATTTATCGTGAGCGATTTTAGATCTAGTGTGACATTTTCTTTAAAAATTTGCTCCGCAGTCTCTATCTCTTTAAATTTCTCGTCGCTTATTGGGGTCAAATTTCTTTGAGGCATTGCCCTTTGCGCCTGGCTTGGTTTTAGGTCGAAAAATATGCTATTTACGCTGCTTCTTACCCAGCCATAAGACCAGTAAAGACCAGTTAGTGACATCACTACAAGCAAGATCGCCACGTAGGTGCCAAGGCTAGTGTGAAGGTTGTAGAAGCAGGCGTAGCCCTTTGCTTTTGGTTTAATTTTTAGTGAATTTAAGAAATTTCGCTTGATCGCTGGTGCGTAGAGGATGAGGCCACTGATAGCAAGCAGAGCCATGATGATAGAGCTAATGGCAACTATTTGTTTGCCGATATTGGCTGGTACTTTGCTATCAAGCAAGGCAAGACCTAAATTTCTATGAAGACTTAAGATAATGATACGAAATTTCTCACCCCAATCCTCACTGATCACCTCGCCACTTCTTGGATCTATAAAGAAATTTAATTGCTTTTTATCCTTTGTAATGCTTATACGATAAGCTTCATTTGCTCCACCTATTTGTAAGCTTTCAAGCGTATCAAATTGAATCTTACTTTTTGCTTTAGCTAGGAGTTCATTTAAGCTTAAATTTTCTTTTTCGCTAGGAACTAAGTTTATAAAATTTTTATTTATTGCACTTTTGATCTCTTCTCTATAAGACGCAAATGGTGCCGAAAGAGTCATGAATATTAGCGGAATAGCCGCAATTAGTCCAATTATTAGGTGGATGTTGAAAATAATTTTTCCTCTTTTTAAAAACATTTTTTTCCTTTAAATTTTAATAGCGAATATTATTTTATTTTTTGTTAAGAGGAGATAAATTTGGTAAGAAATTTGCTATTTATTTTGAGCGATCGGTAAGAGATACTCAAAGGTTCTGATGACTGCGTTTAGATCCTTTTTATTTAGAGATTTAAATGGTTTTAGCAAGTAGTAAAGTGGTTTAAATTTTATAATTAGCTGTAGTGAGCGCGCGTAAATTTGAGTCCCACCAGCTATCAAATATTCACTAATGACTTCGCTTGCAAACTCGTCTGAAATTTTAAAACGAAATAACTCGTCTATAAAAACAAGCAGATCGCGACACTTTTGAAGCTCTAGGTCATGGCTAAAAAATTTTGACTCAAAGTCTAAAAATTTTATCTCGTCATTTTTTATGGCGATATCCCTAAGGGCCGGGCGTCCGTGCGCAAAATTTAGTGTATGAAGCCCAGCTAGTGCGCGGGCTGCTTTTAGTAGAATTTCATGTTTAAATTTTTCATCGTTGCTATACTTAAAAAGCTGAGAAATCGGTTCACCGACATCTTCTATCACGAAAAACTCAGCACTTTTTAGAATGAGTTTTGGGGCAGGAGCTTTAGCTTCGTTTAAAATTTCAAGTTTTTTTATCTCGTTGGCAAATGATTTATAAGGATTTGGCTTGAAAATTTTAGTTAAAAACCCACCTTTAATGTTTTTTTCAATACGTTTTAACCAAAATTTTTGTCCATCAAATTTAAAGCTAAAGACACGATCATTACCGTCACTATGACTTTTTAAAATTTCATTGACATATTGTTTTAAATTTTGCATATTTGTAATTTAGCGAAAGAAATCTGAATTTTTACATATATGTAGCATAAATTTTAGTAAAAAATGGTGAAAATATATTAAGCAAAAGATGTAGTAAAGCACTGGTGGAGTTAAGCGGGAAATGATTTTAGCTTTAAAGCTCGTATTTATCGACTTTTAATAAAATTAAAAGCAATAATTTTTACACTCTTTTATACACTCGAGCTTTTTAAGCTTTAAGTGTTTGATTTGTTGGTTATGAAAAGTTTAGTTTTCAATACAAAACTATCATAAGTGCCTAAAATAGGGGATTGTGAAGTAGTAAAGTTAAATGATTTAAGTTTCGGACGCTTAAAGTGGTCGTTTTGGCTTAAGATTTAGTAGTTTTCATCTCTTTTTTGCTCGAAAACTTAATTAAGGTTATTTTGTGAAACATTACCGCCTTATTACGTTTCACGCTTCCCACTCGTTAGCCTTGTAAATGCCTAGCACATAAATAACCTCATCATCTATCAAGTAAGGTATTACATAGCTTTTAAATATCAAGTCGCGAATGCTCTCATCGTTAAAATTAATAGACTTACGACAAATAAAAGGCGTCTGTGCTGTGCGTTCTATCTTTGCAATAAGTTCGTCCCTAAACTCTCGTGCTCTGCCTAGGCTGTCTTTGGCTATGAAGTCAAACGCCGCTTTTAATTCGTGGTTAAAACGTGCTGTGCGTCTAACTACCATTTTTCCATCTCGGCTTTTAACGTTTCTAGTGGATAGGTTTCAAGCTCTCCGCGTCTGATAGCCTCAATATCCGCTTCGTAATCGGCTATCCTTTGCTTCATCGTCTTGCCATCGTCGTAAATCGGATAATCCTCATCGATAATTAGCTTTTGATTAGTCGTATTAGCTAGAGCCTTGCTTATTGCTATTATTTGGCTTATTAGTGCTTCATCTGCTCGTATGGTTAGAGTTTGCATATCCTAGCCTTTGTTTTAAAATCCAATCTTATTTTAACCGCTCGGGGCTTAGGGTTTGATTAGCGTTCGTTTTTTCGTCTATCCGTATGCGCTAAATACGGCTTAATCGCGCTAAATTTAAGTGTTTTTGCGGCGCTCGTCCGTTCGTTTTTTGTCGTAACTCCTATTAAACATACTGTAAGCTTCTGCGTTTGCGAAGTCGTCGCGGTCAAATATCGGGCTTTTATCTCTAAACTTCATCAATAAATTTAAATAAGCCTCTTTCGGGTTATCGCTCACGGCTAATAAAGCCTCTAAATACTCGTCCTTGTAGCGTCCGAATGAAAAATCCTTGTAAATCGTCTTAGCGTTTAAATTTAACTCATAAGCCACGGCGTGAGCCATAAGACGTAAGTCGTCTTTAAAAAATCTAGATAGCTCGTAAAATAGGTCTATGTCGTAAGTTTTCACGCGTCGCGCTTTATTATGATTTGAGTAGAGGCAAACGGCACGCCTTGCTCTTGTAGCTCGTAATTTTTGCCTAGTATCGTTTCTTTGCTCCTAGCCGTTATTCTGCTATGTAGCTCAATATCGCTTAAATCTCTAGCTTCTTTTAATAGCCTATTAGCCATTATTTGGTTTTTAACCGCCGTTTGCTTGAAAAAAGCTAAAGCGCGCGCATTGTCGCTTACTACCTGCGCCACCGCTTCGCGCTCGTATTCGTTCATCTCCGATAGCTCGGCTAGATACTGCGTGCCTTTATTTATCGTGCTTTTTAGGTTTTGTTCTACGCCCTTTGTTATTTTATTGACCGCGCCTGCGCTTAGGTTAAACGTTTTTTGTATTTTTCTTTGGCTGTCGCCTGCTTTGTGCCTAGCTAGTATTTGGGCTTTTAAATCGGGCGTTATTTTCATTTTACCGCCTTTAGCTCGCTTACGGCTTGATTTACCGCCTCGCGCTCGTATCTTACGGCGCGTCCTATCTTGATAAAGGGTAAAACGAAGTTAAAACGGTCTTTGTATTTGTCGCTTCTCATCTTGGTAAGCGTGCTTTGCGATAGGTTTAAAATTTGCCCTACCTGCTTTGCGGTAAGTAGCTCCATTGTTTGCCCTTTATGACGTTTTGAGGTATTTTAACGCGTATTATGGCGTTCGTTGGTTTTGCGATGAGGTCTGGGGCTAGCCTCGCCCCCTTAGATTATATTAGCTTGCTTGCATATCGTTTTGCAAGCTCGCGCCTTTTAAGGGCTTGTGCCATTTAAAAATCCCTTTGGCTTCTAGGGGATTATTTTTGTTAAAGTCCTCTTTGCTTCTATCACCAGGGCTTAGGCGGTCAAGCTGTCTTTTTAAGTGCTTTACTTGTGCTTCTGCGTGCCTGAGCTCGTTAATGTAATAATCTACGAATAGCCACGCCTTGGCACCTGCTTGATAAATGGCTTCATCTCTGCTAACGTCCTGGCTTTGCTCTAGTGTGTTTATTAGCTCATCAAAGCTACGAGCCTTTTCAAGCTCGTATAATTTTGCGTATCTTTTGGCCGTCATTTTCTTTGCTCCTTAGTCGCTTTTGTGTCTTTTAGCGCATAATCATCAAGCGTTGATGCAATATCGAGCAAAATGCCACTTAGTAGATAAGTAGCGTTTAGCCTCTCATTGTCGTCTATGCTCTCGTGTTTATTTGCTAGTGCTAGCATTAGCGTTGATACTTGTCCTAATACGCAAGTTACCTCAACGCCTAACTCAAAATTCTTGTTGATTTCGTTAAAAACTAACTTCATTTTTGCTCCTTTTCGGATATTTTCTTGTCTGCGTAATCTCGTACGGCTTGGGCTACGTCGTCGATAACGCCGCTTAAAAAATAGCCTACATTTATCATCACGTCGCTGTTCATGTTTGTAGCCTTTTGAAGGTGCGGCAAAGCTAATACTAACGTGCTAATATTGTTTAGCGCGCTTGGTATCTCGTTGGTTAGGTCTAGCTCGTCGGCTATGTTAAAACTTAGTGTCATTTGTTCTCCTTTAAAGTATGCATCAGCATTAAAATAATTTAGAAATTATATGCTTATGCACTTTAAAATAAACTTAATAAAATATACATAAGCATTTTTTAATAAGTTGTTTAATATGCTAACGCATATTTTTTTAAAGGGTTAAAAATGGATAGAGATGAATTTAACGAGCTTATGAAACGTGCAGGGCTTAATAAAAAACAATTAGCTGAAATTTTAGAAACAAGCTATCAGGGTGTAAATAGTTGGGGGACTAATGGGCGAGGTTATCCGTATTGGGTAAAAAGCTGGCTTGAAAACTACATTAAATCGCTTGATATGGATAAAATCGTTGAGGTGGTTAAGCCCTACGCTGAAAACAAAGAGGATTAATATCATTTGTAACGAGTTCATCCGTTATATGTAACGTTACACGTGTTACCCTCTAGGGTGTCAGCTGTGACATCATTTAAAAGCTACCAGTATTTAATTCCCCAAGCTTTGATCTTAGCTCTAGTTAGGTAAAATACGATATTCTTTAACATTTAGGGGCATTTTTGATCTAACTAGATACGCCCCTTTAAAAAATCTCAGCTTAAAATTTCACTCAAAGCAGCGTTTAAATCACCAAATTTAAACTCAAAGCCCTGTTTTAGTAAATTTACAGGTCGCACATCTGCACCTTCAAGCAATATCGCCGAGCCTTCGCCAAATTTTAGCTGCAAAACAAAGCTTGGGACATTAAAAATGGCTGGGCGTTTAAGTGTGTTTGCAAGGGCCTTTGTGAAGCTTTCATTGGTAGCAAATTCTGGCGAAACAAGGTTAAAAATGCCTGAAATTTCACGATTTAGCACAAGCTCATAAGCTTTTAGCAAATCGTCCAGATGCACCCACGAAAAGCTCTGCTTTCCGCCTGCCAAAACGCCGCCAAGACCTAGCTTAAAAATCGGCAACATCTTAGCCAAAGCACCGCCCGTTTTGCCATCAACCCCTCTGCCAAGCACTACGCCAAGCCTAAAAATCGCCGTTTTCACGCCAAGCTCACTGGCCTTTAACGCTTCATTTTCCCAAGCCACCGCCAATTTTCCCAAAAATCCTTTATTAAAATTCTGCGAACTTTCATCGTGTATTAAACCGCTCTCATAAATGCCAACCGCCGAAGTTGAGATGAAAATTTTGGGCTTTTTTGAAGTCTTTGAAAGTGCCAAAACAAGGTTTTTCGTACTTGCAATTCGGCTATTAAAAAGCTCATTTTTATAGCTTTGACTCCATCTTTGCGAGATGTTTGCACCAGCTAAATTTATTAGAGCATCACACTCTTGCAAAATCTCAGTCAAAGCTGAAATATCCGCATAAATCTCACGCTTTATTTTTAAAATTTCATGCCCTTTTGAAGCTAAAAACTCACACAAATTTGAGCCAACAAAACCACTCGTGCCATTTATCGCTATTTTCAAGTTTGTCCTTATCAAATTTTCTTAATTGCAATTTTCACTTTGCTTCAAAGCGTGTATTTTAAGAAGTTCATCCTTTTTTGGTTTTTTAGATTATAACAAGCGTGATTTTAAATCTCTCTGACAAGCAATACTTTAAAAGTGAAGTGTCTTTGTAGTCTATAAAATCAATCTTTGCTTCTGTAAATTTGCAATTAACTCATCTCACTTTTTTTGTAAAAAAATTTCTCATTTTTAACCTTAATGTAAATATTTTTAGCCCTCTTAATAATTAATTTTTTCATTTAAGGAAAAGTGGAGATTTTTTGTAACAAAAAGGTCATTGTAGGGTAGTTTTACAGGGGCACACTATACGTTGCTTTTCTTAAATTGTGATTTTCGCTCGTGCGTGGCTTGCGTGCTAAGCTCTAGCCCCTCGGTGCTGGCTTTGATTTTTGATCTTAAAAGATAGACGAAAAACGCTAAAAAAATGATAACGAGTGATATTTTCTGCAATACCCTTTTTTATGAAAACTTAAGCAAGCAAAAAAAGGGCTATTTTGGCTTAAGGTTAAAAGCCGTTTTCATTTTTTTGTGAAATACATTTTTATTGCTAGGGTTTTCATCAAAAAAGGCGATAACCTGCTCCCCAAAAATGGGGAGCTTCATATAATCCACCCCTTTGGCTGCTATCGTTCCCCAAAAATGTGAAACGATGAGGTAAGTCAAACTTAGGTCATCTTTTGCGTTCCATTTTTTTGTGGAGCAACGACGTAACCGATATTTTAGCCCCTATTTTAAAGCCGGCTACGTTTAACGTATGGAGCTTTTACGTTTCACTTGCAAGGCTCAAGCGTTGATAATAGGATTATTTGGGTTTCATTGTTAGAGCTAGTTGAGCGGATAGCCTATTTTTAGGGGTCGACTCGTGTCCTTAATTTTAAGGGGACGGATAAAGCTCACATTTAAGGGCTTTGCTACGTAAGCCAAAAATTAGGCTAACGCATAAAAATATCCGTGCGTTGAGGTAACGAGCCAAAATCTCGGCTGGTTATGCTCTTAGCTCTCTTTTATTCTCTTTTGACTTGTAGGACTTGTTCGTGCCTTGCTCTTTCGTGGTCTTATCCAGTATGGATTTAAACTCATCTAGGGCGTATGGGAGTTGCAAATTTAGCCTTTGTTTGAGAGGCAAGGGGTTATCTTTGCTTTTGGGATTTATGCTTACTACGGCTTCAGCTCGGTAGATAGGCAAGTTTAGATTATTCTTTTTTGCCTTGTCATAAAAATACACTCTAGCTAATACATCGTTGTTTTTTAGATACTTGGTATTTTCAAAGCTAATAACCTCATCGCAAAAGGGGTCAAGGTTAAAGGGGCTATCCTTATCAAAACAAAGGTCAAGAGATGAAACGTTATTTATCACGCCTAGGAGCTCCGCTATTAACTCTTTTGGTGGTGGTGTCTTATTGTATTGCCTAAGTCCATAAACTTCAAATAACGCCTTTTGTGGCTCATTGCCTGCGTTTTTTAGCGTGGCGTAGAAAATAGGCAAGTCGCTAAGCATATAAATATTAACTATCTCATAATCTCGAAACTCATAACGGCGTTCTATCTTGATGGCTTTTTCTGTCTGCTTATCCAGCTTTAGCCATTTTTTGCCATATTTTCGAGCGATTAAGTCTAAAAGCTCTATTTTTGTATAGGTCTTTTGAATGATAGCTTTTTTGAAAAATGTAGCCCTTATCGTGTCTATGTAAATTTTGCTCTCGGCTGGGTTGATAATGCTCTCAACTTCTGCTAAAATATCCACGTTTGTAACCTTGTTAAGGGCGGCTAAACTTGCTCGGCTTGACCGCCCCTAAAATTCTTTGATTAACTCTTTATTCGAGGCGTATTTTTAGCTTTTATAGCCTCGATTAGCTTTTTAGCTAATTTTACTTGACCCCTTGGCGTTATTAGAGTGATAAGGTCTAAGCATTGCTCGCCGTTTGGCTTTGTAAATGGTTGTGGTTTATATTCAAAATAACCCATATTTGAATATTTTTGATAAGGCTCATTATTTTCTTTTAAAATCTTTAGCTCTCTCATCAATTCAAATAATCGGTTTTGCCCTGTATTTATGCCTTGCTCTTTATTGCAAAGCGTTTTCGCATAATCGCCTATTTTAATACTGCCTTTACTGCTTTCAATTGTCTTAGCATATGCAATATAAGGCTTATTTTCTATCGCCTGAGCTTCGAGGCGGTTATTTTCCTCTAGTGTGTCGGCGTATCTTAGGGCTAGTTCTGCAAGTGAGCGAGGATTATCTAAAAGCTCTTGAATAGTAGTAGGGCGGTTACTGCTGTTTAGGATAAAATCGCTCGCCCAGTCCCTAAAGGCTATTGTCTGAGGTGTTTTATTTAGTTTAAATCCTAAAGTAATAATGCCTTTTTTAGTCCAAAAGACCATTTTCTGGGTATTTCTTGACACCCCGCCCGATTTGTCCATGCTTTCTATTAAGCCACCTTTGCCATCGTTATACATATCTTTGTAATAATAATGCACGCCCTCGATGTATTCAGTCGCTCCCTGCGTTCTTTGTTTTCTTACTGCTTCTTGTGTAACTCCAAAGCCCTCAGCTACTTGCCTATCTGATAAGCTCCACGTGTCTTGATACTCCAAAATCTCTAAATTTAGATCATTAAATGCTACTATTGAGCTCATATTTTGCTCCCTAAATATCTTTTAGCCTTTTGGAAATCGTCGATACGCCATAATTTAAACCGCCTTTTAGGGTTATTTGCGTCCGTGCACCATCTAAATTTAACGATTTTTTCTCTAAAAAGCTCTACTAAATACTGATTGGCGTTACTTATGCCAAATACTCGCCCCGCGGTTATTTCCGTTCCGTCCCACATCATTTTTATTAACGCCGTTTTATGTCTGCTTCGTATCATAGGTTATTCTCCTCTCTTATGCCTGCTTTTATTTCTAACTCTTTTATGCTCTTGCTTTGCGTCTGCACGATATGAAACAAATCATAAGCGCAATCTAGCAAAGGTTGAGTGACGCCGTCCATGCTCGCCACCTTGTAGAGTAGATATGCAAATGCTTTTTGAATGCCTTTAGCATAACCTCATCACCTGCGCTAAAGCAAAATTTGCTAGGCGTAAATACTAGCTTACTCATCGCGCGCTCCTATTGATAAAAAAGGTTTCTATTAGCCTTTTGTTCTCGTCTCGTAATGCGTTTAGCTCTCTTGCCTGCTCGGTCAAAGCGTAAAACAAATCAAAGGCTACGGGCTTAAAGTCCGCCGTATCGTCTCCGCTTTGTTCGTCTTGTAGGGATTTGAAATAAATATCGGGGTAGCACTCTTTTAGCATTTTTACGTAAAGTTCGGGCGCGCTTTTTATCTCTTTGCACTCTCGCGCTATTTCGCATATACTCTTTTGATTTAGCTCCGTTTCGCGCTCCTCAAATAAATCAAAAGCCACACAAAGGGCTTTATTCACGCCTTTTTGTAGCTCGCTTTGCTCCTGGTCGTCCGTCTGCGCGTAAATCGCCTTAATATCGGGGTATTTGGATAAACGGGCATAAAAACGCCCGTATAGCCTAGCTTCGTTATTGTCTTTAAATGCTTTCATCTTACGCGCTCCTATCTTGTAAATATGTGTCAAGGTCACTTTTTAAAAAGCGTATTGTGCGCTCGGTTAGGCGTTTAGGCTTCGGAAAATCGTCGCGCTTCATAAAACGCCATAATGTGGCGATTGAAATGCCTAAATACTGCGCTGTTTCTTTTGGAGTTAGCGCATTGCTTTTAATGGTTAATGGGTTCATAATAAAAACTCCTTATGAGTGATATTATTTATCCGTGTGCGCACTTGAATAAATATGAAGTGATTTTATCTGATAATAAAAGCTATTGTAAGCCCTAAAAAGCGGCAAAATTACGGCTTTTTATTGGGTGTAATAATGTGGTAAAAAATGGATTTTTTTATGCGGTGGACTTTTCTAAAAAACGGCAAAAAATATTCCCCTAAAATTTTAATATTTTTGATAAAAAATAGGGGAATAAAAAATTAATCTTTTTTTGATTTTTTTAGGTATTCGTTTAGCCCCTCTCTCACGGCGATATTAAACTCGTTACTGTCGATTAGCTCTTTAATGCCTAGCTCGAAAAACTCGTTAAGCCCTCTTAATAAGCGGTTGATAGCTTCGTATTCATCTCTTGGGTTTTGATAAGACCATAATTGCCCCTGTGTGCTTTTCAAAACATCAAATAGGCGCAATACGTATTCAAAATCGTATTTTGTTAAATCTTTGCCTAATATTTGTTGAAACGTAAAAGGCTCTATTCCTCCGTTTTTGATTTGAAATTTGAAATTAAATATTTTTTCAATCGTCTCAATCTGCTCCAACTGCTCATCGCTCGAGAATTCAAAACAGAAACAATAAAGCATTTTTAGTCGCGCGAGAGTTTTATCTGCGTCTTTTATCTTTTCTTTTAAATACTGCGTTTCTATTAGATTTTTTGTATTGTTGTAATATTTTTGTAGTTGTTGAGCTGTTTTGTCGTCTCGCTTCTTGTTTAACCCTCTGGCGGTAGAAATGGAATAATTCACAAGACACAATAATTCGCTAAGAAATAAATCTAGCGGGGCTAGTTCGCCGTAATATGGGTCAAAGTGGTAAAATTCACAAAATGCAAAAATGCTTGATAAATCCTCCTCGCTTACTTTGCGCGACTTTATTCTATCCACCTTTATTTCATCTAAAAAGTAACGCAATCGCCCATTAGCTAAAAAAATTAATAAATCAGTGCTACATTCCAGAATACAATTTTTATCACATAAAAAAGTACCTATCACTTCGGATTTTACGAGCTCTAAAAAATCGTCCGTAACACCCTTTAAATCCCTTTTTAACGCCATTTACCCACCTTTCACTTCGTCTAAATAATCGCTCCACCACTGCATTAGCTTCGCCCTCTCGTCCAGCCTTTGGCTTCGGTCGTAAATTGCTTTAACACTGCTTCGCTCTTTGTGGTCGAGGCAAAGCTCTATCACATCACTGCTAAAGCCGTGATTTTTGATGTTTTCATTTAATAGGGTGCTTGCTGTCGTGCGTAAGCCGTGAAATACCATTTCATCGCCAAAGCCTAACCGCTTAATTGCTTGGTTGAGTGTGCTATCGCTTAGCGGTCTTGTCGCACTTATGCCACTAGGAAAGACAAAATCGCCCCTTTTATGCTCTAGCATTGTTTTTAAAAGCTTCTTGACCTGCTTACTCATTGGCATATAAAAAACTTCTCTTAACTTCATCGCCTCGCCTGGAAACGTGATTAAATTATTCTCAAAATCCACGTATTGCCATTTTAGTTCTCTTACATTTGCACTACGTAAAAAGGTATGCACGCCAAAGATTAACGCTTGCTTAGTGCAAAAAGAGCCTTGATAGTCCTGCATTGCTCTTAATAGCTCTTTTAGCTTGCTTGGCTCGGTTATTGCCTTGTAGTGGTTATTTGATGAGGTCTTGAAAGTATCATTAAAAATAATATCTCGTGTTGGATTGTGTTCGATGTAGCCCTTATTTACTGCTAAATCTAAGATTTTACGGAGTAGCCTAAATGTTCGCTCTGATGTTTCGTGGGTTAGCCCTCTTTTCGTTTCTCGCGCTTGTATCTGCTCGATTACCTGCGTATAATCTCTACGCTTTAGAGCTGTTATCTCTTTGCTGCCTAAATAAAAGATGAGATGATTTTTTACACGCCCTATTTGCTTATTGGTCGATACTAGGCTTTTACTCTGCTCTTTTTCTATCCACTCATCGGCTACATCTTTAAACGTGATAGCCTTTTGCTTTGCTGTGGCTAGCTGTAAATCCTCGCCCCTATCTCTTAGCTTCTCTAGCTCCAAAGCTTTTGCTCTTGCTTCTGCTAGCGTAATGCTTGGATATTTGCCTAGCCTGATTTGTTTTGTTGTTCGCTTCTCGTCGCTCTCTTGATATTTGAAATAAAATGTTTTGGTGGTTTCTTTTTGGGTCTTGTATGCAAGCACATATAAAAATTTCACTCCGTCATCTTTTATCCACTCACGAATTTTATTTTTGAGTGTAAATTTTTTTAGTGCCAAATCGTTCGCAAAGCTTGCCATTTCGTAACCCTTAATTTTGAGTGTAAAAAGTTAGAAAAAATATTTTTTTACACTCAGATATACACTCAAAAGAGTGATATTTGATGAAATGCAATGATAAGAGATGAGAGCTTAAAAAGTGGTAAAATCCCTAAATTTGGGCTTTAAAAAGCATTTTTTGACAAGGTTTGAAAACCCCTGAAAACGTCTGTTGGTGGAGTTAAGCGGGATCGAACCGCCGACCTCTTGAATGCCATTCAAGCGCTCTCCCAGCTGAGCTATAACCCCAAATAGATTTTGACATTTTATCTTTTTATGGCTTACAATATTTTGAAATTCGTTTTAGTAAAATAAAATTTTAAGCAATTTTTGGATAACATTGCAAACTTTAACGCGGGAATAGCTCAGGGGTAGAGCACAACCTTGCCAAGGTTGGGGTCGCGAGTTCGAATCTCGTTTCCCGCTCCATTAACTTAGCCCGAGTGGCGGAATGGTAGACGCAAGGGACTTAAAATCCCTCGGTAGTTTTTACCGTACCGGTTCAAGTCCGGTCTCGGGCACCACGATATGGCGACATGGCCAAGTGGTAAGGCATGAGCCTGCAAAGCTTTGATCCCCGGTTCGAATCCGGGTGTCGCCTCCAAATTTCAAAAATAACTACTCGAAGGAATAATAGTGAGAAATTTATTTTTATCAGTGTGTATAGCATTTTTTGTAGCTGGTTGCTCAAATACTTGGCATGGTGTAAAAGAAGATACCCATAATGCTAAAGAATGGACCAAAGAAAAGATAAATGATGGAGCTACATATATTAAAGAAAAAACAGAGTAAATTTTAGAGATTATAGTAAATTTTAAGCAAAGTTGGTTATAATCACAAATCTTAATTCGGGAGATGGCTGAGCGGTCGAAAGCGGCGGTCTTGAAAACCGTTGAGGTGTGAAAGCCTCCTGGGGTTCGAATCCCTATCTCCCGGCCACCTATCTAATTCCTTGTATATTTTAGAAAGCATTACCTAGATTTATTATTCATAATGGCTATAAGAAAATTTTTATAAAAATTTAGTCTAAAATTTACTAAAACTAAAAATAGTATAAAATTACTTATTCAAAGTAAGATACTGTAAGATAATGGAAAGTTTAAGAGTTTTTATATTTTATTTTTAGCTACCTTAAATTCTTAAAATAATATATGTAAAATTAATAATATTGAATAAAGAATTTAGGACGAATCCAAAATAAAAATTTAAATTAAAGCAATCCATGGAAATAGCTTAAAGACAAAGTGGTGGCTATGTTTTATGCAGTCTAGGTTCTATTTATATTTAATAGGTAAAAGCACAACAGACAAAAAATTAAACTACTTGCTGATAAATATTTTTTTGAAATATTATTTTGAGAGAATATCTAGCTACATAAAAGTAGCTAGATAAGGAAAAATTTCTAAAAATTTTAGATTTTTAAAAGCTCAGCCTCTTTCTCTTTTACAAGAGTATCGATTTTTGCAGTGTAGGTGTCAGTTATCTTTTGAACCTCATCCTGTCCCTTTTTACTCTCGTCCTCAGTTATAGCTTTGTCTTTTTCAAGCTTTTTGACTTCATCATTTGCATCTTTTCTTACATTTCTTATACTGACTTTGGCTTTTTCTCCCATTGATTTTGCATGTTTTGCATTTTCTTGGCGTTGCTCAACTGTCATAGGTGGAAAAAATAGCTTGACACTCTCACCATCACTATTTGGATTGACGCCGATATTTGCTGCTTGAATAGCCGATGATATGGCTTTTATCATACTTTTTTCCCAAGGTGTGATAGTGATAGTTGAAGCGTCGCTTGTAAGCACAGTGGCTACTTGGTTGAGTGGAGTTGGCGAGCCGTAATAATCAACCATTACATTATCTACGATATTAATGTTTACCTTGCCCGTTCTAAGTGTTGTAAAGTCGCGTTTTAATGAAGCTATTGCTTTTTCGCAGCCTTCTTTTTGTGTTTCGTAAATTTTATTTAGCATTGATGTCCTTTATTAGAAGTTTTGTACTTCGTTGATGATCTACTTTTAGTGATATTAAAACTTTGCGTTTATCGAGAGGCGGGTTAAATTTACACTCAAAAATACCATTTGTCATAGGTACTTTTTTAAAGCCATTAAAGCCAGTCATAAAAAAACTACCTTCGCTAGCGTTTGTATCAGTTTTTATAATGAGTTTGTCTATCGCATTATTTTGTGGATAGCTATCTGGAAATATCCACTGGGCATTTAAAAATTTGCTATTAAACGTTAGTGCTATTTTGGTACCGTTCATTACTGGTGTTCTATAAAGATCGTAAACATCACTCTTGTCTGAAACCGCACCTGAGTTTTGATTTAAAAGGGCTAAAAAGCCAAATTCTTTTGCCAAAGAGACAACTCTGTTATCGATCTCGCCGTATGGCACTGCGAAATATTTTGGCTTATAACCCATGTGCTTTTCAAAGGTCTCAACGCCCTTTTGAAAGTCCTCTCTTAATGCCTCATCGCTAAGCTTCGTCATCCTTGGATGAGCGTACGAATGGTATCCAATCTCGCCATAAGCCTCAAGTTCTTTAATCTGATCAAAATCCAAATAATCGCCATATTTATTTGCACTGGCTTCCACATAAAGCATTAGTGCAAATGGATAGTTGTACTCTTTAAATACACTAAGGGCCTTGTCATAGAAACTTTTATAACCATCATCTACAGTGATGACGATCCAGTTATCAGGTATTTTTTCGCCAGCATTTACAGCATCGACTAGCTTTGAGAGTTTAACGACTTCATAGCCATTATTTTTGAAATATTCAAACTGCTCTCTTAAATTTTTAATAGAAATATCAGTGCTTGTATGTCTTGGATCGTCAAAGCGATGATAGACTAAAATATGAGCGTCTGCTAAAGCAAATGTTAGCGTCAAGAATGACGCTAAAAGTGTTTTTATCATTGTTATTTTGCTGGAGTTTGTGGTGCACTAGGAGCTGGTGGTACGTCGTTTGACTTTGGTATGACTAGAGATTTACTATCGACGCTATCAACGATAGAGCGTTTTAGATCTTTATTATAGAAGTATCCAAGTGCAAGTGTGTTTAGGATAAACAAAACGCCTACCACAAAGGTAAATTTAGCTAAAAATCCAGCTGGTCCTTTTGCTCCAAAAAGGCTCTCGTTGCTTCCACTGTATGCTCCAAGACCGATAGATGAGCTCTTTTGGAGTAAAACTGCGATCGTGATAACGACAGCTAAAACAAATTGCAAGATTAAAAATATTAAACTCACGAAATTTCCTTTAAATTTTTAAAAATAATTGGTTGCGATTATACAAGAAAAGATTTAAATTTTTAGTTAAAGTTCTTTTTCAAGCTCATAAAGCTCGTATCTTATGCTTTTAAAAAGCTCGGCTTGTTCTAAATTTATGAGCTTAAAGCACTCTTCAAGCACGCGGGCGCTCTCCTGGGCACGCTTGAAATTTGCAGTGATTATCTCATCTAAATTTTCTCTAGCTTGCTCGCTTTTTGTGCTAGTTTTTAAGACATCTTCTTGTGAATTTCTAAATTTTAAAAATTCTTTTTGTGGGATCTTTGCCTTGTGGCGGAGGGATTTTATTTTATAGGCGAGCTTGGCGTCATCAAAGACATATCTTTTTATATCTTCAACAACGCGAAGCCCTTCTTTTAGCCTATTTAGATTCGCATCTATTACTCGGTAGATGCGCTCATCCTTAGTCATTTCTATTAAAAATTCCTAAAATTTGTAGTAACGATGTAAATAGATTTACAAAATCAAGATACAAAGCAACTGCGCCTTCAACTGGAGTTTCATAGTTTCCACGGATAATATTTTGCGTATCAAAAAGTATATATGCGCTAAATAAGATCGATGAAATACTTGCGATTACAAGTTGAAACATTGTACTTTTAACAAAGATATTGATAATAGCTGCTGCAATGATAACAATTAAGGTTATGAATAACATTTTACCCATTGTTGTAAAGTCACGTTTTGTATTCATCGCAAAGACGCTTAACGCACCAAAAGCAACTGTTGTTAGTCCAAATGCTTGAGCTACGATACCAGCTCCACTTGGCATGGCAAGGATTGCTGAAAGTAGCGGAGTTAGCGTAAGGCCACTTATGAAAGTAAACGCAAATAGAAGTATTAAATTTAATCCCTCTTTACGTTTAGCTGCCATCAGTCCAAAAAGTAGCGCAAACTCGACTATTACAAGTCCCCAGAACAAAAATCTATTTGCCGCAAAAACACCAGCGATGCTAATGCCTACATAGGCGCCAGCTGTTGCTGAAAGTAGTGATGCTGCAAAAAGTTGATAAGTTTGTTTTATAAAAGTACTTAGTGAGCTTTGAGAGTACGCAAGTTCTTCTTGATTTTGTTTTGCGTAGTTCCTATCATACAGACTCATTTTATCTCCTTATGAATTTTTGAATGAGTTTAGCCTAAAATAATTAAACAATGAATAAAAAGAATTTTAACAAATTATATTAGTTAAAAATTTATATATTAAAGTATTTTTTAGATTAAATAAAAGTTGCTATAATCGCGTAAAAATATAAAAAATGGAGATAAATTTCTATGGATGACTCGCTACTTGAAGGTGCGGTAAAATTTATGGAAGATGGCTTTTTGGAGCATGAAGAGCTCTTTAAAAGTCTACAAAATAGACAAGACCCACATACCCTTTTTATATCCTGTGTTGATTCAAGAGTGGTGCCGAATTTGATAACAAACTGCCTTCCAGGTGAGCTTTTTATGGTGCGAAATATCGCAAACATCGTGCCACCTTATAGAGTGAGCGAGGAATTTTTGGCAACGACCTCGGCTATCGAATATGCATTAGAGCTTTTAAATATCAAAAATATCATTATTTGCGGACACTCCGATTGTGGTGGATGTGCAGCGCTTTATATGGATGAAAAAAAGCTCAAAACTACGCCAAATGTTAGAAATTGGATAAAGCTAATAGAGCCGATCAAACGAGAAGTGCTTAAATTTACAAGCGACGATCCAGCAAAGATGGCGTGGCTAACTGAGAGATTAAATGTGATAAATTCGATCGAAAATATAATGACTTATCCAAATGTAAAAGAGGAGTATGAAAGAGGAAACCTTCAAATTTATGGCTGGCACTACATTATAGAAACCGGCGAAATTTTCAGCTACGATTTAAAAGAGGGCACATTCAAACTTTTAGCAGATAAGAGGGGTGAAAATGCGTAAAATTTTAACCATCATCTTGCTCTCATTTGTAATTCTTCTTGGTGCTGAAAATAATAAAACTCAAGAAGAAAATATACTAAGCCTAACAAATCAAATTTTGACTTTAAATAATCAAATCCAAATCATAAAAGCACAGCAAAAAGATACGAACTCAACAAAAGCTGATAATTCAAATTTAGCTGGACTTCAAAAGAAAAAAAATGACCTTTTGGAAAAAATTCCACTATATGTTATGCAGATTGAAGTAACTCAAAACGATATTGATAAATTTATTTTGCAAAAAAATAATTTAGAAAAAAAAGTAGCTAGACTAGAGAAGCAATCAAACAAAGATGCTTACGTTCAAAGCGCCATTGAGCTTGAGAAAATGAAGATAGATTATGCATACTTCTCAGCTTTAATTAATCTTGAAGAGATATTTAAAAAAGGTGCTAAAGCAAACTCTATAAAAGAGGTGATAGATAACGGACTTTTAAATTTACAAACAAATTCTTACGTCAGCATAAAAGAGCTAAAAGATTCTCTAAATGAGACTTCAAGCTCTTACGATAACGCATTTGCCGAGCTTGATTTAAAAAAAGAGACTGATGAGGAAATTTTAATCTATCTTAAAAATAATGCTGATCTTCTAAGTTCAAGCATGATCTTATCAGAGCTAAATTTAGTCGATACGGTCGAATATATAAATAAGCTAATTCCTATAAATTCGGCAAAATTTAACGTTGGCAAGATCGTAGTTATAATCGTAGTATTTTTATTTTTTGTCTCACTTACAAGAATTCTTGCCAAACTCACATATTGGCTTATGTCACTCATTGCATCGGGCGAAGGCGTAAAGGAGGCAAAGGATCAGATAGTAGATATCGTTAAAAAGCCTATCTCTGCGCTTCTTATCATTTATGCACTAAATATTTGTATCGGTGTTGCCTTTTATCCAGTGCCAGTGCCACTAACTCTAGCAAATATCTTCTCAATCGTCTACATAGTCGCATTTTCATGGCTTGTTTTAACCATCCTAAATGGTTATGGCATAGTAATAATCGATAAAATCGCTCAAAAAAGCAGACGAAAAGAGGTCGTAAATTTAGTTTTAAAAGTAGTCTATGTAATTGTATTAATAATCGCACTTTTACTAATTCTTCAAAAGCTTGGCTTTGATATATCAGCACTCATAGCTTCACTTGGTATCGGTGGTCTTGCTGTTGCATTTGCTGCAAAAGACATCATCGCAAACTTCTTTGCTTCTGTTATGATGCTCTTTGATAACTCATTTTCGCAAGGAGATTGGATAGTTTGTGGTGATATAGAGGGCACTGTCGTTGAGGTTGGCTTTAGAAAGACGACTATCAGAAGTTTTGATAATGCTCTAATCTTTGTACCAAACTCAAAACTAGCAAGCGATCCTGTTAGAAACTGGAGTAGAAGAAAAGTCGGTAGACGTATCAGAATGCTAATTGGCATTGAGTATGGAGCGACAACTGATGAGATTAAAAAATGTGTAGATGACATAAAAACTATGTTGATAAATCATCCAGATATTGCCAAAAGCGAGGATATAACAGCAAAGAAAAAAGGGCTAAAATATAGACAAAGTATAGTTTCGGTTGATGATTATGCTGGATATAAATCAAATTTATTTGTCGTGGTTGATGATTTCGCAGATAGCTCGATAAATATCTTAGTTTATTGTTTTGCAAAGACTATCGTTTGGGGAGAATTTTTAGATGTCAAGCAAGATGTAATGCTAAAGATTATGGATATTTTAAAGCAAAATGGTCTAAATTTCGCATTCCCAAGCCAAAGCTTGTATATTGAAAGTGTCAAAGATAAAATTTAAGGAGAAAACAATGAGTGATGATTTTGACTATGAAGAAGTAGAAGAAGACTACTCTGAATTTAATGACGATGAGGACGATAGTAGCGATAGTTATGACTATAATTACGATGAAAATGACTACAACTACGAAGATAGTGACGAGGATGAGGATAGTTACGACTCTTATTAGAATGACTTAATGAAATTTAATGGAATAAATTTACAGGGAGTTTTGTTTGACACACGATTTTGTAGATCAAAGTAGTTATAAAGCGATCGATGATATCTATAAAACGATATTAGACGTTATGATAGCTGCAAATGCACTATCTTTGTTGCTTTTTATGATCATAGCTACACCACTACTTTTTATGTGCTTATTATTTATAGCAGCTGGAATATTGCTTAGAATAAAATTTGACATAAAATATAGAGTATTAATATCCCTTGCATTTCACCTAAATATTATATTACTTGTTACTATTATTGTTACTACTATGGGTTGGAATACTGGAATTTGGATAATACTCGTTGGTGTAATTTTTATAAACTACTTTCTAGCGTTTGATTCAAAGAGTCTTACTTATATAATGGCATTTTTAGAATTAATCTTGCTTATACTTCTTTATTTTATTCATAAAGATGAGGCGCCGCTGATCCCATCAGCTATACGAGGGGTGATAGTCGTGTGCAGTATTGTTTTTGCTTTTTTTATTGTTTTAAGACTTTCAATGTTTGCAGATATTATCACTTCTAGTGGATATCAGCAAATAAGAAAAGAGACGGAAGAGCTTGAAAAGGACTCAAAACATGATTTTTTAACTGGTCTTTTAAATAGAAGAACAATAGAAAAAACTTTAAGATTTGAACTAGTTGCTAACAATGAAAGAAGCGGTAATACAAATTTAGTCATAATGTTAGGCGATATTGATAATTTTAAAAAAATAAACGATACATATGGGCATGACTGTGGCGATGAGGTCTTAAAAGATGTAGCCAGTGCTTTGAAGAAATCATTTAGAGGTAGAGATTATGTTTGCCGCTGGGGCGGAGAAGAATTTTTGATAATCTTGCCCGATACAAAGATAGAATTTATCCACGAAGTGAGCAAAAGGCTTAAAAAACAGATAAACAACGCAAAACTTCCAGATAAAACTCCAGTTACTATGACCTTTGGCATGCTAATATGTGCAAATGGTGTTGAGGTTGATTTTGAGCAAGCCATAACTTTAGTAGATAAGCTGCTTTATGAAGGAAAGCTAAATGGCAAAGACCGCATCGAATTAGAAATTTTAAAAAAGGGCTTGGATGCGTAGAATTTCACTCTATACGGCTCAAAAAATCATCATATTTTCAATATTATTAACTCACATCTGTTATTTTTTCATTTTCTTATTTATGAAAGAAGAAATTCTAGCAGTTACGAATGTATTTTCAGTAGCAACCTATCTTTTTCTTTTAAGGCTTATTTACGATAGCCCTGAAAATAACAAGATAACAATGCTTATAGTCCAGCTTGAAATTTTATTTCATGCATTGGTTTGTATGCTGACACTTGGATGGGGATACGGTTTTGGGTTATTGTTTTTAGCATCGTCGCTAATACTATTTTTTACATCATTTTCCTATAAATTTTTTAACTACATAATAGTTGCAACGCAAATAATTTTATCCATAGCCTGCTATGTATATTTAGATGGCCAGCCTGTAAAAAATTTTGACGGCTTTAGAGATCTACTTTTTGTTTTTAACTTAAGTATGGTTTGTGTGTTTTCGGTTGTTGTTTCGTACCTTTTGGAGAGCTCAAATTTATTTATATTTTTAAGTATCTTAGAGGAAAAAGAGATGGCTGAAAATATCTTAAATCACGATCCATTAACAGGGCTTTTAAATCGTACTTCGATGCAGAAAATTTTAAGTCAAAACGATCTATATAAAAATAGGGACTTTGCTATCGTTATGTGCGATATTGATAACTTTAAAAAGATAAACGACACTTATGGACACGGCGCAGGAGATGCTGTTTTAAAAAGCTTATCAGGCATATTTAAAAGCACATTTAGAGATAAAGATAGAGTAGCTAGATTTGGTGGAGAAGAATTTTTAGCAGTCGTCTTGGGTGTAAAAAAAGATGCAGCTGTAAGTATCGTAGAGCGTGTTAGAGAGACTTTGAGTAAAAATATAGTTGAGTTTGAAAACATAAAGATCAACGCAACTATGACTTTTGGAGTAGTTGCTCATGATGGTACGGGAGAATTTAGCTTAGAAAAGATGATAAAACAAGCTGATAATCTACTTTATGCTGGTAAACGAAGTGGTAAAAATATCGTTATGAGTGCGGATTACGATCCAAAAGCATAAATTTAGAGGCCTAAGCCTCTAAATTTTAATGTCCATACATTAGGTTTGGTAACCAAAGAGAAATTTGCGGTATATAAGTAACCAAGATAAGTCCAAAGAATAAAGTAAGTATCCAAGGCAAGCATGCCATGATGACCTCTTTTAAGTTCATATTTGTAAGACCGCTTGCGACAAATAAATTTAGTCCAACAGGTGGAGTAACCATACCTATCTCCATATTTACAACTAAGATAATGCCAAAATGTATCGGATCTATGCCAAGTTGCGTTGAAATCGGAAGCAATAGTGGCACCATGATCATGATAACGCTTGAAGGCTCCATAAACTGACCCATGATAAAGAGCAAGATATTTACAAATATCAAAAATCCTATCATACCGATATTCGCGTCAAGTATCATCGAAGCGATAGCTTGAGGGATCTGCTCGCTAGTTAGCAAATATGCAAAAACAACGGCATTTGCAATGATGAAAAATATCATAGCTGTTGTAAGAGCTGAGTCTAGGCAGATGTCCCAAAGATCTTTTATCTTTATATCTCTATAGATAAAAAGTGAGATAAATAGCGCATAGACCGCACTTGCCGCAGCAGCTTCAGTTGGAGTAAAAATTCCTCCATAAATTCCACCGATGACTACAACGACGATCAAAAGAGCCCAAAATGCTTTTGCAAATTTTTGCACTCTTACTTTAAATGGCTCGGCCTTAGTTGCTTTAAAACCAAGCTTTTTTGCGCCAACATAAGTTTGAACAAGCATAAAAGCGCCGAGCATAAGACCGGGTACAACGCCTGCCATAAAAAGCTTGCCAATACTAACCTCAGCAGTTACGCCATAAACTATCATAACAACTGAAGGTGGGATCAAAATTCCAAGTGAGCCAGCCGTAGTTATGCCACCCACCGCGTACTCTTTTGGATAGCCAGCTTCTTTTATAGCTGCAAACATAATTGAGCCAATAGCTACAACCGTCGCAGGTGAGCTTCCAGAGACCGCTGCAAAGATGATGCAGGCAAATATCGCACTCATAGGCAAACCACCTGGCAAGTGTCCGACCATAGACTTTGCAAAGTCGATGATACGTCTTGCTGAACCACCTTTACTTAGTAAATTTCCAGCCAAGATAAACATCGGTATCGCCATTAGCGAAAATTTATTGATACCATCAAATATAAGCTGTGGGATCGTAGCGATGTCTATATCTGTAAAAAATATCATCGTTAAAACGGTGCTAGTTCCCAGCGAAACAGCCACAGGCACGCCTATTAGCATTAGCGCAAAAAGTAGGATAAATAAAAATGCTATTGTCATCTTTTTTCTCCTTAATCTTTGACTACGCTACCATGAGCTAGCTCGTGCGCTTCGTTACTCACAACGTTTTCAGCAGGCGTTAGAGCTACTTTTATGGCTTTTTCAGTAGAGCGGTAGCTAGCTGTAACGAAGGCTATTGGAAGTACTACCATAGGTACCCATTGTGGTATGCCAAGGTCTATTATCATCTGCTCGATCTCGTGAAGAATTTGTAGATAATCAATCGAATAGACTGCGATAAATAACAAAAATACAGTGGTTAGCACATGAGAGAAGATTAAACATGCTTTTGCAAGGGCTGGTGGAAATTTTTCCACCAAAATAGTCACACTGACGTGAATACCCTTGTTAAAGCCATATGCCGCGGCAAAAAACGCCGACCAGATAAAAAGATAGTTTGATAGCTCGCTTGCCCATGACCAGCTTTTATCGAAAAAATATCTAGCCATAACATTTGCAAAGGCTAGCAATGTTCCACTTGCGAGCCCAACTACTGCGATAGTTTTATTTAGTGAGGCTATCGCTATATCAAAGACATTAAAAAAGCTCTTCATTATTTTGTCCCAAGAGTCTTTTCTATGAGGTCTTTACCGATAACATCATAAAATTTAGGATAGATTGATTGCATAACCTTTTGCCACTCAGCCTTTTGTGTATCATCGATCTTATAAATTTCTAGTTTTTTACTAGCAGCGATGTATTTTTCAAGCTCAGCTATGACGTGAGCGTCCTCTTTTGCTGTCTCTTCTCTCTCGAAAGCTGTCGCTTCGCTTAGAGCTTGTTTTACATTTGCTTTCAGATCATCTGGTAGCTTGCTCCAAAATTTATCACTCATAACGACTAAATAGCCCAAATATCCGTGACTTGAAAGTGTAAGCGAGCTTTGAACTTCGTGAAATTTTGAGTTATAGAAATTTGAAAGTGGGTTTTCTGTCGCATCAACTACGCCTTGTTGAAGTGCAGAGTAAACTTCTGAAAATGGTAGAACTTGTGGATTGCCACCAACTACTTTAATTTGTTCTTCAAGTACCTTTGAGCTTTGGATTCTAAATTTTTGTCCTTTTGCATCTTCTGGCACAAGAACTGGCTTTTTGCTTGAGCTAAAGTGCTTAAATCCAGCATCCCAATAATCAAGCGCCACAAAGCCTTTTTTTGTAACAAGGGCTTTTAGCTCCTCGCCGACCTCGCCGTCTTGGACCTTATGAAGGTGTTCTGCGTCTTTAAAGATGAAAGGTAGGTCAAATAGCTGAAACTGTGGCACAATAGGCGTAAATTTTGAAAAACTTGGAGCTGCCATTTGAACATTGCCAAGCTTTAACGCACCAAAAACTCTATCATCATCAAGTAGCTGAGCTGATGGGAATACTTGAACTTTTAGTTTACCGCCACTTAGCTCCTCAGCACGTTTAGCAAAAAAGTCAGCTGCCTTGCCTTTTGGCGTAGAAGCTGCGACAACGTGAGCAAATTTGATCGTATAGACCTTATCAGCACCAAATGCTAAGCCACTGATGGCACAAGTGAAAAGTAAAGCTTGTAAGAATTTCATCTTTTATCCTTTGTAATGGTTTTGTTAAACGCATTATAAATTTCAAAAATAAAAATTTAGAAATTTTGTTTCGTAAATTCACAGCTATTTATTTTTATATGTGTATTTTAGTAACAAATATGCTTTTAAAAGCTAATTTATATTTTCAAAAAATTTTTATAATTTTTCAATAACTAAACTTTTAAATTATATTTGTTACTTTTTTACACATAAAATTTATTTTATTTTTACATTTAATAAATTTTTGAATCCATTTAACCAAATGTATGGGATATTTTTGCTCTAAATTTGCTTTTTCATAAGTTTAAAAGCCAGCCAAAAATGTAAGTTTTGTATTGCTTAAATTTAGCCTATATTTTGTGTCTAAATTTAAAAGATTTTTATTTATTAATTTTTTATGGCTATAATACGAAACAACAAATTTTATTATTAAGGAATTATTATGTTTGAACTAAGAAAACTTCCGTTTGACGCAAACCACAACGCAGTAGTAAGTGCTAAAACCTGTGAATACCACTACGGCAAGCACCACGCGACCTATGTTGCAAATTTAAACAATCTCATAAAAGATACAAAATTTGCCAACGTATCATTTTATGAAATTCTAAAAAATAGCGAAGGTGGCCTTTACAACAACGTCGCTCAAGTTTATAACCACGACTTTTACTGGGACTGCATCGCTAAAAAAAGCGAGATGTCAAGCGAGCTAAAAGCTGCGATCGAAGCAAATTTCGCAAATTTTAAAGAGGAGTTTTTAAAGGCAGCTACAACGCTTTTTGGCTCAGGCTGGGCATGGCTTGTATTTGATCCTAGCAGCAAAAAGCTAGAGATCGTGCAAACTAGCAACGCAAAAACTCCAGTGAGTGATGGCAAAGTGCCACTTCTAGTAGTTGATGTGTGGGAGCACGCTTACTACATCGACAACTTCAACGCTCGCCCAAAATACCTAGAGACATTTTATGAGAACATAAACTGGGAATTTGTAAGCAAAGCTTACGAGTGGGCACTAAAAGAGGGTCTTGGCTCAGTTGAGTTTTACACAAAAGAGCTTCATAAATAATATCTGGCGGGGCTTTCCCGCCTTTAAATTTCTACTTTTATCTAAATTTTTAAAGTCATCAAATTTATCAGCAAGAACTACCTTGTTTTAAAAGAAAGTGTAACTTCAAAAATGGCTCAAAATTTTGTTTTAGCAAACAAATTTCTCTTAAATTTAAAGCCAGTGTGAGCTATCTCAACTTCAAATTTCTACTTTGTTGAAAATTTTAAAGCCACTGCTAAATTTACAAGCTATGGGCATAGAATTTACCACTTCAAAAAGGCATAAAACGCTCGCTTTTATCGGTCTGCTACATTGTGGTTGGGCGGTTTTATACTTAAATTTAAAGCAATCAAATACAAACTAGCGTAGGTCATCTTGTCTTTAAATTTATTAGCAAAACTTGATTTGATATTTAAAAATGTTGGGGCAATATTTACTGCTTCAAAAATTCCCCGAGCTGTATCAATATCAGGCAGGAGTAGCTTTAAATTTTAAAGCCACTCAGCCAAATTTACTCAATTTATCTTTTTGAAGTGTATAAATTTATACCATTTTGTAAGCGTTTTAGTCCTTCAAGCACTCTCTCGCGCTGGGTTGCGATATTCATACGGAGGAAAAATCTATCTCCTCTGTAAGCATTGCCGTCATTTAGCCAAAGTCCAGCTTTATCACGCAAGAAATTCATAAAGTCGCTCGAATCCTCGCAAAACGCGCTACAATCAAGCCATAAAAGATAAGTTGCATTTGAAGGCAGAAGTTTTACTGGCAAATTTTGCTCTTTTATGAAATTCATAACGATTTTTTTATTTTCAAAGAGATAATTTCTAAGCTCGTCAAGCCATGTTTGGCTATCATTAAATGCCGCTATTGTCGCAGTTATTGCAAATGCATTTGCTTCACCTATCTCATCATAATTTACAGCCGCATTTATTCTGGCGCGTATCTGCTCGTTTGGTGTGACGATAGCTGAGCTTTGAAGTCCTGCGATATTAAAGGCTTTTGTTGGTGAGATGCATGTGATTGAGTTATTTTTACACTCTTCACTAACGCTGATAAATGGCACATAGCTTAGCCCAGGATCAGTTATGTCGCAGTGGATCTCATCGCTGATAACCAAAACATCGTGCTTATAGCAAAGCTCGCCTATTTTTTTAAGCGTCTCTTTGTCCCAAATTTTTCCTATTGGATTGTGAGGATTGCAAAGGAGCATCATAGTTGTTAGCGGCTGAGCTAGCTTTGCTTCAAGATCTTCAAAGTCAATCTCATAAGAACCATCTTTATAGACAAGGTCATTTGATAAAATTTCACGGCCATTATTTTTGATGCAGTTAAAAAATACGTGATATACGGGAGCTTGAACTAAAATTTGATCCCCTGGATTACTAAATCTTCTAATAGCAGTAGAAATCGCTGGTATAACGCCAGTGCAAAAGCACATCCAATCGTTTTCAAAGCTAACATTATGACGCCTCTTCCACCAGCCTTTAATCGCTTCGTTCCACTCTTTTGGGATAAATGAGTAGCCAAAGACGCCATTATCAAGACGCTTTTGTAGGGCATTTAAAATTTCAGGTGCAGCCTTAAAATCCATATCAGCAACCCACATTGGCAAAACATCGTTTTTCATTCGCCACTTCGATGAGTTGGTGCCATCTCTGCTAATAAGCGTATCAAAATCGTACTTCATAGCTTTTCCTTAAAATAAAATTTTAAATCAATTATAACCCAAAAGATACTAATATAATTTGAAATTTTCTCTCAATTTAATATTTCAAAAGGAAAAATGATGAAATTAGCTCAGGCTCTCATTTTAAGAGCCGATACACAAAAACGTTTAGAGCAGCTAAAAGGTAGGTTGCTCGATAATGCAAAAATGCAAGAAAATGAAAGACCTAGCGAAGATCCAAAGCTTCTTTTAAAAGAGCTTGATAGGCTAAGCGATGAGCTATTTAGGCTGATCTTGGCTATAAATTTAACAAACTCAAGTGCAAAATTTGAAGGCTTGAGTCTAACTGAAATGATCGCTAAAAAAGATACGCTAAGCCAAAAAGCAAGCGTGCTTAGGGATTTTGCCAAAAGCGCAAGCCAAAAGGTCGATCTTTACTCAAATAGTGAGATAAAAATTTTAAGTAGTGTTGATGTGGCCACGCTCCAAAAGCAAATAGACGAGCTTTCTAAAGAGATCAGAGAGCTAGATATGAAGCTACAAGAGGCAAACTGGCAAGTTGATCTTGTAGAGTAAAATTTATGGTGAAAATGTAGCTAAAGGCGAGTAAAAAGAAAAATTTATTAGGCTTGCGGGGAGAGAGCAAAAGTTTAAATTTATCCCAGCAATTTAAAAAATGCATTCTTAAAAATAAATGTTACTACCACTTACTGATTTAGCTACGTTTTGGGTGGGTTTGGGGAAGATTAATCTTTATTATGTAAGATTTCATAAAATTTTAAAAGGAAATTTATGAAACTTGACACATTGATCGTAAAAGGCATTGAAGCTAAAAATAATCCAAATAAAGCTGTCATTCCGCCTATTTTTTTAGCAAGTACATTTGTGCAAGATGATCTTGAGAATTTTCAAGAATTTGCATATTCGCGTGGTAGCAACCCAACCAAAAAAGCATTTGATGAAATTTTTGCAAAGGTTGAAGGCAGTAAATACGCTTTTAGCTTTGGTTCAGGTATGGCAGCAACAGCAGCCGCACTTAGCCTTATAAAAACGGGGCAAAAGGTCCTACTAAATAGTAACGTCTATGGCGGCACTTATAGGTATGTCACGACTGTTTTTGAAAGCCACGGCATAAAGAGCGAATTTGTAGACGATCTAAATTTTTTAAGCGAAGATGATATAAGTGACGACGTGGCGGCGATATTTATTGAAACTCCGTCAAATCCTCTCTTAAGAGTGACAGACATCGCTAGAATTTCAAAGATCGCTCACAAAAAAGGCGCTATAGTCATCGTGGATAACACATTTTTAACGCCTTATTATCAAAGAGTGCTTGAGCATGGAGCTGATATCGTGGTTTATAGCGCTACAAAGTATATCGGCGGACACGCTGATGTGATCGCTGGTATCGTCACGCTAAATGACGATGCTTTGGCTGAGAAGATAAAATTTGCTAAAAACACGCTTGGTGGCATCATCAGCCCGATGGACGCATACTACCTAATACGTGGGCTTAAAACGCTTAGCGTTAGGTTTGATAGACAAACGCAAAATACACATAAAATCATCAAATTTTTGCAGAATAATGACGCTGTTAGCGTGGTGCATTTTGCTGGTTCATATAGCGAGCAAGAGGCAAAGATACAAGCAGCTCAAGCAAGCGACATCGGTGCTCTCATCTCATTTGAGCTCGATGAAAAATATGATGTAAATAAATTTGTAAAAGCACTAGAAATTTTTGATCTAGCGGTAAGCCTTGGTGGCGTAGAAAGCCTTATTTGCAGGCCTGCGACGATGACACATGAGGCGTATCCAAAAGAGGTGCTAGATAAGATCGGCATAAAGCAAAACTTGCTTCGCCTAGCAATCGGTATCGAAAACGCTGATGATCTAATAGCAGATCTTGATCAAGCATTTAAAAAAGCAAAAAAATAATAAAGGAGATAAATATGGCAACTACAAAATTTAAAGGTAGTGAGGTAAATTTAAGTGGAAATGAGGTCTTTGTTGGCTCTTATGCACCTGAAGCAAAAGTCGTAGCACAAGATCTTAGCGAGTTTAGCGTAGGCGGAAATAATGGCGTAGAAGTACTTGTTTGCTTGCCATCACTTGATACCGGAGTTTGCGCAGCAGAGGCTCGTAAATTTAACGAAAAAGTAGCTGGCAAACACGGCGTAAAACTAAGCATCATCTCAAATGATTTGCCATTTGCGATGGGGAGATTTTGCACGACTGAAGGCATAGAAAATTTACATGTTGGAAGTGACTTTAGATACGGAGAATTTGCTAAAAACTATGGCGTTTTAATGAGCGATGGCCCACTAAAAGGACTACTTGCAAGAGCGATATTTGTCATCAATGATGGCGTAATAATTCACAAACAAATCGTCCCCGAAGTGACAGAAGAGCCAAACTACGATGCTGTATTTGATGCTATTAAAAGTAGCGGTAGTTGTGGTTGTGGCTGCCATTAAAAAAGGCGTTATCTAAGCATCTATTTGATGCTTAGATAATTAATCTTAGTCAAATAGAGATTTTTCAAAAGATTTTACTACAAAGCTTTTTCTATGAAGGCTTGAATAGCCAAACTCGGCAATGGCTTCTAAATGTGCCTTTGTGCCGTATCCTTTGTGCCCAGCAAAGCCATACTTTGAGTAAATTTTATCCCAGCCTTTCATCAAACTATCACGACTGACCTTTGCTAATATGCTAGCAGCGCTTACCCCAGCGACTTTGCTATCAGCTTTTATCATCGTTGTGATACCAACTCCATAGTCTAAATTTCCATCATAAATAATCTCAAAACTCTCAAAATGCGCCTTAAAAATTTTGAGCGCTCGTCTTAAGCACTCGCTTAGCCCAAGTTCGTCTATTTGTGCATTTGAGAAGTAGATGATGAGAAAATTTGAGCTTTTTATGATCTCTTTAAAAAGTTCCTCACGCTTTTTTGCGGTTAGTTTTTTGGAGTCGTTTAGGCCTGAAATTTCTTTATTAAGCACGCAGGCCGCTACGCTTAAAGGCCCAGCTAAAGCCCCACGTCCAGCCTCATCTATGCCACAAATTTTTGCCATTAAAGTCCGATTTCATCGCTAAAGTAAGGCCTTAGCTCATCAAGTGGCACGCTAATTTGCTCCTCATTTAAAAAGGTAAGTCCAAGTGGCGAAAGTATAAAATTTTCGCTAACACCTGCTGTTGCGAGGATTGCTTTTAGATGAGGGTCGTTCATATCTTTAAAAATCTGCTTTAACTTTAGCTTTTTGTTGGTTTTAAGTAAGACAACATCGCAGCTAGTTTTGTTATTTTTATAGGTACAGATGCTTTTTATTTTGTCATTTATATAGTAGATGTTATCTAGGCTTTCAAATTGGTTATTTGGCCATTTTTTACGCTCGCTTTTTAGGTCATAAAGTGTCGAGAGTAATTTATTTTTATTTTTTTTAGCCGATTCTTTGGCAAATATGTCGTTGATGATAGCTTCGTATCTCGTGCCATTTGCTTCGATCATTTGGATGCCAATATTTAGCATTTCATACTCTTTTTCTTTTTTAATAGTCGCATTATAGGCTTTGTTTTTAACGATTATTTTGCCCTTTAGCTCGCCATTTTCATTTTTAACGTCTAAATTTATCTTATCAGATACAGCATTTAGCGATGAAATTTCACTGCTATTTTGCTCAAGATTACCTTTTTCGTAGTCATATTTTGTACCATCAAAAAAGATATGTCCGCTTATCTTGGCTGGCACTTTAAAGCTCTTGCTCTGCTTAAAATTTTCAAATTCATCTTTAAAATAGTTCATATAAACTTCAAATTTTATACCATTTGCCTCACCAATAAATTTATAAAATTTTGCCCAGTTTTCGTGATTTATCTCATAGCCAAATAGGCTTCCTATAAGTATAAAAATCCCAATAAATGCTCTCATGTCCGTCCTTCATAGTTTTTTTGATTATAGCTTCTTTACTTTAAGCTTTTAAAAC
The DNA here is from genome assembly GCF_003049085.1 of Campylobacter concisus. Lineage (NCBI taxonomy): Bacteria > Pseudomonadati > Campylobacterota > Epsilonproteobacteria > Campylobacterales > Campylobacteraceae > Campylobacter > Campylobacter concisus. The sequence goes on along the minus strand of NZ_PIQX01000004.1, from coordinate 57,496 downwards.
AATAATCAAATAAAGGTTTAAATTTATAAACCTAGACTCCACCTAGAAAAGGGCAAAATTTCGCATTTTATGCCCTCAAGGCTAAGCTCAGCTTGATTTGCGACGCTGATTATCTGAAGCTTACTTACGCCTAGCTCTTTTAAGCTTGCATGGAGTTTTTTAAATTTCAAAAAGATGATCTCTGGCGCAGAAAACGGCACACAGATAATCGCAATCTTCCTTTTATTAAGGAAGAAATCAATCTCTTTTGTGTAGTAAATTTCATCTTTAAATTTAAGCAATTCGCAAAAAACGACATTTGCAAAGACAGCCAAAAAGTCCTTTTTTAGGTATAAAGCGTTGCGAAGTGCAAAATTTGTAAAGTAGAGCTTTTTGCTCGTGCTGCTCTCATCTAAATTTGGTACTAATTCTATAAAGCCATTTTCATTAAGGCTGGTTACTGCGTTATAGACACTATCTTTTGAAATTTTCATCTGCTCTTTTAGGTTTTTGTAGATACCAAAAGTACTAAGCACATCGTGGCATTTTGGAGCACATTCTTTTAAAATCGCAATGCTTTGCTCGCTTAAATTTGCTTTTAAGAGCTGCTGCAAGTGTGCCGTGACCTCGCTGGAGTCTAAAAAGGCACTTGCTATCTCGTTGCCGTGAGCCAAAAAATAGCTAAAAAGCAGGTCTTGGTCTAAATTTTTCTTAAAAAATAGTATAAATTCCTCGTAGTCGAGATAGTTTAAATTTATGCGTGCAAAGCCGTCAATCGTGAGTGAAAATTCCTTACTTGTAAGGATAATGTTTTCAAGTGGGAGCCCATTTAAAAAGCTTAAATTTGCAAGGTCAGCAGCTTGTAAATTTTCAACTGCGAGCACCTTTATCTGGGCATTTTTTTCTAAAAATTCTTTTAAATTTGCTAAAAGCAAGGCTCTGTCTATCCTTAGATCGTCTAAATTTACATAAAGCCTCTCCTCGCTTTTATAATGGCTCAAAAACTCATAAACAAGGGCTGTTTTGCCACTTGAAATGGCACCTATTATAAGCGTTTTTGGCGAGATGATTTCATATTTTCTGGGGATAAATTTACTTGATTTAAGCGGCTGATTGTAATAAAGCTCTAATTGGTTCATTTTCTCCCCTTTGTAAGATGTATATGTAAATTTTTGTTATACCGTCAATTTCCCCCCCCCTGTTATAAGCGCGATCTCATCGCTTGTTAGTTCATAAAGCTCAAAAACAAGTTTGTCTATTTTTTCGTCACTTGCCTTGATTTTGTCGTTTAGCGTATCGATATTTTCTTTAGCTTCTAGCTTTTCATCAAGAGTTAAAGTAGGCATATGCTTCTCGTAAAGCTTGATTTTTTCATTAGCTTTTAAAATTTCATCAACCAAATTTATTATCTCGTTTGATAAATTTTCATTTTGTGGCGTGATTTGTGGGATAGGTAAAATCTCTAAGCGATTTATTTTTATTTCGCCTTCAAGTCCGCCTCCAGCATAGAAAAAGTTGAAAATTTTATAAACAGCTGTTGAATTTAAAAAAGCTAATAAAAATTTTAAATTTTCGCCAGTTATGCAATATGCAGTATTGTCTGGAATATTATTATTTATATCGTAAGCAAATTTTGGGCTTTGCACCATTCTGGCACATAAAATTTTCTCTTTTTCGAATTCCTCCAGATATGCGCAGTTTCGCAGATTATAAGGAGTGGCTCCTTTATCAGAACGATTGGAAAGTTTCGGCTCAAATTTATCAAGATATAGTTTTAGCTTAGGAAAATTATCTATATTGATGCGAGGCTCGGTGCCATATCCATTATGGATATTTATGAGCCATATCCCAGCCCACTCATAGTCATAACGCTTTATGTCGCGACCCCTTAAGATCGGTCTAATGAGCTTTTGTGTCTGTTCTCTTTCGTCCCCAATGCATGTGCTTAAAATTTTATCACGAGTTTTGCTATCAATAATGAAAGCTTCGTTTAGTCCAGTTTTGACACCATAATTGATATTCACACCCCAATCTTTTAATGGCTTTGCGACTTTTTCGATCTTGCTTTTTAGTTCAAATTTGCTGCTATCTAGGAAAGTGAAATTTGTTTCGTTTAGCGTGGATTGTGGTATTTGGATAAATTTTTGCGTTTTTAAATTTATGGTGCTTGAGGCTAGGAAATTAAATTTTGAATTTTCACCAGCTCTTATTTTTCTAAAAATAGTAACCGCACTATCTACGCTCGCATCTTCAAAAACTTTAACCCCAGCAAAATCAATAATATGTGTTATTTGCGTATTTTCTAATATAAATTTACGTAAATTTTCACCATAGCTGGCACGGAAAAATTTATTTGAACATATAAAACCTAAAAGTCCATTTTCTTTTAGATGCGTAATGCCAAGCTCATAAAAATAGACAAACAAATCAGCCGTGCCGCTATAGACTTTATATTCTTGTAGGGCAGGCTTTTGCTCTTTTATCGCCTCTTGTCTAACATAGGGAGGATTGCCGATAACGACATCAAATTTAAAGTCAAAAGGAAATTCTAAAAGCGAGTTTGCAGCTACTAAATTTTTACTAAGATCTGTTAAAACTCGTCCTTTTGCAGCTGTGCGGAGCCAAAGAGATAGCCTAGCGATCTCGACCGCATCGGCATTTATATCTACGCCGTAAAGGTTATTTTCTAAAATAGTGCTTTCTATATCGTAAAGTCCCAAGCCCTCGCCCTCATATACTTTGCGATAAGTGTCTAATGTGCCATGCTCACTAATTAGAAATTCTAAAGTTTGGTTTAAAAACGCACCAGAGCCACAAGCTGGATCAAGTATCTTAAGAGATAAGAGCCACTCGCGGTAAGCATAAATTTTGTCTTTGATCTCACTTTCTGCTTTGGTTAATTTTTTGGGATTTTTTGGTGCTAGTAGCTCATTTAGATCAAGCCCTAGCTCATCTTTTTTGGCTTTACAAAGCATGCCAAGCGAATTCTCAACTATAAATTCTGTTATAAACTCTGGCGTATAAAATATGCCATCTTTTTTACGTTTGCTCTGTTTGGCATCAAATTCATTACCATTTATTTGTGCATTTAGCTCTTCAAGGTCGTTTAGTGAGCTTTCAAAGATATGCCCTAGGATATTTACACCGATGTCGCTTAAAAAGTCATAGTCACTTAAAAACTGCGCTTCAAGCACGCTATCGTCTATCTTTAGTGCATCAAGCTCAGTATCTGTGGCAAAAAGTCCGCCATTGTAGCGTTTGATATCAAGACGTTCACTGCCTTCATCAATGGCTTTAAAGTAAATTTTGTAAAAGTCATAAAAACTAAGCTCAGTAACTTGGTTTTGAAATTTATCTTTTATCTCGGCTATCGTGCGAAGTCTTAGTAGTCCGCGGTCTTCGGCAAATAGTATAAAGACAAACCTATCACATAGTTTTTGAGTCAGGCTTAAAAGCCTATTTTTATCAATACTAGCATTGTTTTTGCAAATATTTTTAAAAAGAGTAAGTCTAAAAGCACTAAAGTCTTTATAAAATTTGTTTGAAATTTCACGCTCATGAGTGGCAAATTTCTCTTTTAGCTTTAGTGGCAGATCCGTGCTAATGCTCTCAAAGCTAAGCAGCAAATGAAGTCTTTTAAACTCGTCAAAGCTTGCTGTAAAAAGGTCAAATTTTTCAAATGTTGTTTTATTGCCGATGTAAAAGCGTAATTCGTTAAAATTTGAAACAACGACATATTTGGCATTGTCGTGCGAGATAAAATAGCGAAAAGCTTGATCTACTGGGCTAAGCTCGCGATTGGACGGAGTTTTATCAAGATGCTGTGTAGTCTGATCTTTTAGCTCGATCACGCATCTAACTTCGCCATTTATCAGTATCGCCCCATCTGCTTTTTTGCCGTCAGTTTCGTTCTTTTTCTCACGTTCAAGATTGAAATTTGTAGGATTAGTAGTGTCCAAAGTGTAGCCAAGGCAGTCTTCAAAGATATCTTTTAGAAACTGCGTTTGAAATTTCTCTTCTTTGAAATTCTTAATGTCGCTAGCTTTTTCCTGATACATTTGCAAATTTGCATAACGCTTTTTAAGCTTTTCTTCGTCTTGATCTTGGGTTAGTAAGAATTTTGGATTAAAGATCGGCATCTTTTCTCTTTAAAATTTTAATTTCTTGGAATTTTATCTTTTTAAATTTTATATCTTCCTTATTAAAAGGAAATAATTAATCAAAATTCATCAAAAAATAGCGTTTTTCTTGACAACTATAATAGCTTTTTTGTAAAATCGCGTTCTCTTTACGAAAAGACAAGCGTCTTTGCTCGTACGATCGCTTGATCCTATGCGAGTTATTTTGATGTAAAGAGGTCGCGAGTTTGCGACAAGTTCTTTTTAAAGGAAAACACATGGAAAGAATCAGGTTAAAGCTAAAAGCTTACGACCATAGAGTTCTAGACCGCACTGTTGCAGCAATCGTAGAAGCTGTCAAACGAACAGGTGCCGACGTTCGTGGCCCGGTACCAATGCCTACAAAGATCAAACGCTATACAGTCTTAAAATCTCCACACATCAACAAAGACTCACGTGAGCAGTTTGAGATGAGAATACACGCTCGTATGCTTGACATCGTAGCTGCTACTCCAGAAACTGTAGATAGCCTAACAAAACTCGACCTAGCTCCAGAAGTTAATGTCGAAGTTCGTGCGATGAAATAAGCGGACAAAAGGATAAGAGTATGGAATATATTGTAGAAAAAATAGGCATGAGTAGAACGATTGCCACGAAGAGTACGCCAGTTACACTACTTAAGCTAGTTGAGGCTAAAGTATGTGAGATCGACGAAAACAAACGTGCTATCGTAGCGTATGCCCACACTAAAGCAAACAACAAAGCTATCGCTGGTCAGCAAAAGAAATACAATCTGACTGCAGAATTTAACAAATTTGCTACGCTTGAAGTAGCTAATAGCGAAGTTGGAAACCTAGACTTTACACCATTAAACGAGGCTAAAATTTTAAAAGTTAGCTTTAACTCAAAAGGTAGAGGCTACCAAGGTGTGGTAAAAAGACATGGTTTCGGTGGTGGTCCAAAAAGCCATGGCTCACGTTTCCACAGACGCCACGGTTCAATTGGTAACTGCGAATGGCCAGGTCGTGTTCAACCAGGTATGAAAATGGCAGGACACATGGGTAATGAGAAAGTTACTGTTAAAAACGAGCTAATAAGCTTTGACGTTCAAAATGGCATCGTAGTTGTAAAAGGTTGCGTTCCTGGTCACAATGGTGCAATGGGTAAAATAAGGATTGTAAAATGAGTAAAATTCACGTATTAAACGATAAATTTGAAAATTCAGGCGAGTTAGAGCTTCCTGCAAGCTACGCTGAAGTAAATCCGCACAACCTATATCTTTATGTAAAATCTTACCTTGCTGGTATAAGAGCAAATTCGGCTCATACTAAAAGCCGTGCTTTTGTAAGCGGTGGTGGTAAAAAACCATGGAGACAAAAAGGACGTGGTGGTGCAAGAGCGGGTTCAACTAGAACTAACGTTTGGGTAGGCGGTGCAGTTGCATTTGGTCCAACAAACGAGAAAAACTATTTTCAAAAAGTCAATAAAAAACAAAAAAGACTAGCTCTTGAGTACGCTTTGGCAGTAAAAGCACAAGATGGTAAAATTTTCGCAGTAGATAGCATCTCAATCGAGTCTGGAAAGACAAAAGATGCAGCTAATATCATCAAAAATTTAAAAGTAAAAGACGCGCTTATCGTTAAAGATTTACTAGACGATAAAACACTACTTGCTTTTAGAAATTTAGTAAACTGCTATGTAGTAGATGCAAATGAGGTAAATGCTTATCTTGTCTCTACATTTAGTTCGGTTATTATTGAAAAAGCTGCACTAAAAACTATAACAAAAGAGGGCTAAAATGGCGGATATAACTGATATCAAAACAATTATTTATACAGAAAAAACTCTAGGCCTTCAAGAACAAGGCGTTGTTGTTATCCAAACTTCACCAAGAGTTACAAAAAACAGCTTAAAAGCGGTTTTACAAGAGTATTTTGGAGTAACGCCTGTTCGCGTAAATTCACTTAGAATTAGCGGCAAGGTTAAGCGTTTTAGAGGAAGAGCAGGCCAACGTGACGAGATAAAGAAATTCTACGTTAAGTTACCTGAAGGCGTAAGCCTAGAAAATACGGAGGCGTAAGATGGCTATAAAATCATATAAACCATATACACCTAGTCGTAGATATATGACTGGACTAAGCTCTGAAGATATAACAGCTAAACCAAGCGTTAGAAGCTTGCTTGTTAAACTACCTGCAACTGGCGGTAGAAACAACAATGGTCGTATAACTTCAAGACATAAAGAAGCAGGTGCAAAAAAACTTTATCGTATCATCGATTTTAAACGTCGCAAATTTGGTATAGAAGGTAAAGTTGAAGCGATCGAATACGATCCAAACAGAAACTGCCGTATCGCTCTTATAGCTTACAAAGATGGTGAAAAGCGCTATATCATTAGACCAAATGGCCTAAATGTTGGCGATGTTATCGCATCTATCGATGAGGGTTCACTAGATATTAAGCCAGGTAACGCTATGAAACTAAGATTTATCCCAGTTGGTACTATCGTTCATAACGTAGAGCTAAAACCTGGCAAAGGCGCTCAGATAGCTCGTTCAGCTGGTGGTTATGCTCAGCTAATGGGTAAAGAAGAGAAGTACGTTATCTTAAGAATGCCAAGTGGCGAGATGAGACAAGTACTAGCTGAGTGCATGGCAAGTATTGGTGTAGTTGGCAACGAAGACTGGGCTAACATCACTATCGGTAAGGCTGGACGTAATCGCCACCGCGGTATCCGTCCACAAACACGTGGTTCTGCTATGAACCCAGTTGATCACCCACACGGTGGTGGTGAAGGTAAGAAAAATTCAGGCCGTCACCCAGTTACTCCATGGGGTAAACCAACTAAAGGTGCTAAGACTCGCCGTAAAAAAGCTAGCGATAAGCTTATAATTTCAAGAAGGAAAGGAAAATAGAGATGGCAAGATCACTCAAAAAAGGTCCTTTCGTAGATGATCATGTAATGAAAAAAGTTATTGCCGCAAAAAATGCAAACGATAACAAACCAATCAAGACTTGGTCAAGACGTAGCACGATTGTACCTGAAATGATTGGACTAACATTTAACGTTCATAATGGCAAGAGCTTTATTCCTGTATATGTTACAGAAAATCATATAGGCTATAAACTTGGCGAATTTGCTCCAACACGCACATTTAAGGGTCACAAAGGCTCAGTGCAAAAGAAAATCGGCAAGTAAGGGGAGATAATATGAGTAGAGCAATTATAAAATTCGTAAGACTTTCTCCTACAAAAGCAAGACTTATAGCAAGAGAAGTTCAAGGTATGAATGCCGAGCTAGCACTTGCAAGCTTGCAGTTTATGCCAAATCGTGGTGCTAAATTTATAGCAAACGCTATTAGCTCAGCAGTAGCAAATGGCGGATTTGAGCCAGAAGAGGTTGTAGTAACTAGTTGCCGCGTTGACGCTGGTCCTGTATTAAAGAGATTTAGACCAAGAGCAAGAGGAACAGCGAGCAAAATTCGCAAACCTACTTCTCATGTAATGGTAGAAGTATCTAAACCTGAAAAGAAGGAAGCATAATATGGGACAAAAAGTAAATCCAATAGGTCTTAGACTAGGAATTAACCGCAACTGGGAATCTAGATGGTTTCCAACCAAACAAAGTCTTCCTGAAAACATCGGTGAAGATTACAAAATTCGTGCATTTTTAAAGAAAAAACTTTACTATGCAGGAATCAGCCAAATTCTAATCGAAAGAACGGCTAAAAAACTTCGTGTAACCGTAGTTGCAGCTCGTCCTGGTATCATCATCGGCAAAAAAGGTCAAGATGTTGAAAACCTAAAGAACGAAGTTAGCAAACTTATCGGTAAAGAAGTAAATGTAAATATCAAAGAAGAAAGAAAAGCTCAAGCTTCAGCTCAACTTGCTGCTGAAAACGTAGCTATGCAACTTGAAAAGCGTGTCGCATTTAGACGTGCTATGAAAAAAGTTATCCAAGGTGCTCAAAAATCAGGCGCTAAAGGTATCAAAATTTCAGTTGCCGGTCGTTTAGGTGGTGCTGAGATGGCAAGAACCGAGTGGTATCTAGAAGGTCGCGTTCCGCTTCATACTCTTAGAGCAAAGATAGATTATGGTGTAGCTGAGGCTCATACGACTTATGGAAACATAGGTATTAAAGTATGGATTTTTAAAGGTGAGGTTCTTCAAAAAGGTGTTCAGCCTGAGAAAACTGAAGAAGAAGCACCTAAGAAAACACGTAGAGCAAGAAGAGGTAAATAATTATGTTGATGCCTAAAAGAACGAAATTTCGTAAGCAGATGAAAGGTCGCAACCGTGGTTATGCGACTCGTGGAGCATCTTTAGCAACTGGCGAATTTGCACTTAAAGCCGTTGAAGCTGGTAGAATAAATTCTCGCCAAATAGAAGCTGCTCGTCAAGCTCTAACTCGTCACGTAAAAAGACAGGCTAAAATTTGGATTAGGGTTTTCCCTGATAAGCCACTTACTAAAAAACCTCTACAAACTCGTATGGGTAAAGGTAAGGCTGGAGTTGAAGAGTGGGTTATGAATATCAAACCTGGTCGTATAATATTTGAGATGGCTGGTGTTAGCGAAGAGTTAGCTCGTGAAGCTCTAACTTTGGCTTTACACAAACTTCCTTTCAAATCAAAATTTGTAACGCGAGAGAGTGAAAATGAAATATACTGAGTTAAAAGATAAGAGCGTTGCAGAATTAAACGCGTTGCTAAAAGAGAAAAAGGTGCTTTTGTTTACTTTAAGACAAAAGCTAAAAACTATGCAGTTAAGCAACCCTAATGAGATTAGTGCTGTTCGTAAAGAGATAGCTCAGATCAACACTGCAATTAGTGCAACAAGACAAGGGGCGTAAAATGGCATTAAAAAGAGAAATTCAAGGTGTTGTTTTACAAAAAGCTGGAGATAAAACAGCTACTATTTTGGTAGAAAGACGCGTTATGCACCCAAGATACCATAAATTTGTAAAACGCTTTAAAAAATATTTAGTTCATGATGAGAAAAATGAGACAAGAGCAGGCGATACAGTTGTTGCAGTTGAGTGCAGACCACTTTCAGCTCGCAAGAATTTTCGCTTAAAAGCTGTATTGGCAAAGGGAGTTGAGTAATGATTCAAAGTTTTACAAGACTTGCAGTTGCTGATAACAGCGGTGCAAAAGAATTAATGTGTATAAAAGTTCTTGGCGGCAGCAAAAGAAGATACGCTACACTTGGTGATATCATAGTTTGCTCTGTTAAAAAAGCTCTTCCAAATGGTAAGATCAAAAAAGGACAGGTTGTAAAAGCTGTTGTTGTAAGAACTAAAAGAGAGGTTCAAAGAGATAATGGTTCGCTAATCCGCTTTGACGAGAACGCAGCTGTTATACTTGATAGCAAAAAAGAGCCAGTCGGCACTCGTATTTTTGGACCAGTTGGACGTGAAGTTAGATATGCTAACTTTATGAAGATTGTTTCGCTAGCTCCGGAGGTTTTATAATGGCTAATGTAAAATTTAAAGTCAAAAAAGGCGATACCGTTAAGATCATCGCTGGTGACGATAAAGGCAAAACTGGTAAAATTTTAACAGTTCTTGCAAAAAAAGGTCAGGTTATAGTTGAGGGATGCAAAATAGCTAAAAAAGCTATCAAACCAAGCGAAAAAACTCCAAATGGTGGTCACGTAAATAAAGAGATGCCAATTGACATATCAAACGTCGCGAAAGTTGAAGGATAAGAGATATGAGTAGATTAAAAAATAAATTTAACGAAACTATCAAGCCAGCTCTCGTAAAAGAATTTGACATCAAAAATCCAATGCTTATCCCTGCACTCGAGAAAATTGTGATCAGTGTAGGCGCTGGAGACTCTGCTAAAGATCAGAAAGTGCTTCAAAATATGGCTGATACCATTTCACTTATCGCTGGACAAAAAGCAGTTATCACTGATGCTAAAAAATCAGTTGCTGGCTTTAAAGTTCGCGAAGGTTTCCCTGTTGGTATCAAAGTAACTTTGAGAAAAGAGCAAATGTATGCTTTCTTAGATAAGCTAATCAGCGTTGCTCTCCCAAGAGTTAAAGACTTCCGTGGTCTTCCAAAAAATGGCTTTGATGGACGTGGAAACTATAACTTCGGTCTTAGTGAGCAGCTAATGTTTCCAGAGGTTGAGTATGATAAAATTTTACGAACTCATGGTATGAATATTACGATTGCTACTACGGCTAAAAATGATAAAGAGGCATTCAAATTGCTAGAGCTATTTGGTGTGCCGTTTGCAAAAGGAAAGTAAAATGGCAAAGAAATCAATGATAGCAAAAGCTGCGCGCAAGCCAAAATTTGCGGTTCGCGGCTATACTAGATGCCAAATTTGCGGTCGTCCGCACTCTGTTTATAAAGATTTTGGAATTTGCCGTGTTTGCCTAAGAAAAATGGCTAACGAAGGCCTGATACCTGGTCTTAAAAAAGCAAGTTGGTAAGGAAGAGAAATGTTAAACGATTTAATATCAGATGGATTAACACGCATTAGAAATGCAAGTATGAGAAAGCTTGAAACTGCGAAATTGCTTCATTCTAAGGTTGTTGAGGCTACTCTTTCTATCCTTGCAGCAAAAGGCTATGTAGAGAGCTACAACGTTATTGAAGAAGGTAACAAGAAATTTATAAACGTAGTTTTAAAGTATGATGAGTACGGCAGAAGCGTTATAAATGAGCTTAAAAGGGTTTCAAAACCTGGTCGCCGTGTTTATCAAGGCAAAGACGACATTAAGCGTTTTAAAAATGGTTACGGAACAGTTATCGTTAGCACAAGTAAAGGCGTTATGAGCGGTATTGAAGCAAGTAAAGCTGGCGTTGGCGGCGAAGTTCTTTGTACAGTTTGGTAATAAACTGTATTAAACGCTATTTAACCTTATGAAGGTAAGGTTAAATTTTTAGCTTGGTAAAATTTTAGATTTTGCCAAAGCTAAATTTAGAAATTCAAATGAAGGTTTCGTCAAATTTGACGATAAAATTTACGGCATTGTGGTGTTTATTCGTAAATGTAGGAACACCCTAGACAAGTAAAGGAAAAAAATGTCACGTATTGGAAAACAGCCTATCGCTATCCCAAGTGGTGTAGACGTTAGCGTTGAAAATAATGTCCTAAAATTTAAAAAGGGCAATCATATAAAAGAGCTTGACACAAAAGGTCACGTTTATGTCAAGATAGAAAATGGTCATATAGTTTTTGCTCCAAAAGGCGAAGATCGCCAAAGCAGAGCTTACTGGGGAACATATAGAGCACTTGCTAATAATATCGTAACTGGTATCACTGCGGGATTCACTCGCCAGCTTGAGATCAACGGCGTTGGTTACAAAGCAGCTGCAAAAGGTAAAATTTTAGAGCTTTCTCTTGGTTTTTCACACCTTATCAACTATGAGCTACCAGCAGGCGTTGAAGCTAGTGTTGAGAAAAACGTTATTACTATCAAAGGCGATGACAAACAAGTAGTAGGCCAAGTGGCTGCTCAAGTTAGAGGATTTAGACCACCTGAGCCATATAAAGGTAAGGGCGTTAAATATCTAGAAGAACGTATTATCCGCAAAGCGGGCAAGACATCTAAGAAGTAAGGGGCGGTAAATGACAGCAAAAGTACTAAAAAGAAAAATCGCTCTTAGAATTAAGAGAAAAAGAAGAATCAGAGGTAAAATTTCTGGTGTTGCAACTTGCCCAAGAGTTTCTATTTTCAAATCAAACAGAACTCTTTATGTTCAAGCGATTGACGACGTTACAGCTACTACACTAGCTGCAGTAGATGGTAGAAAGATAGGCATAAAAGCAAATAAAGAAGGTGCGGTCACTTTAGCTAAAGAATTTGCTAAGGCTTTAAAAGCTAAGAAGATAGATGTTGCAGTTTTTGATAGAAATGGTTATTTGTATCATGGCGTTATCGCAGCATTTGCTGAAGCTTTAAGAGAAAATGGCATCAAGCTATAACCCAAAGGAAAATCGATGGAAAAATATAATAGAGAAGAATTTGAAGAAGTAATCGTCGATATCGGTCGGGTTACAAAGGTTGTTAAAGGTGGTCGTAGATTTAGATTTACAGCTTTAGTTGTTGTTGGTAATAGAAATGGTCTAGTTGGCTTTGGATATGGCAAAGCTAAAGAGGTGCCAGATGCGATGAGAAAAGCAATTGACGACGCATTTAAAAATATTATCCACGTTAAGATCAAAGGCACAACTATCCCTCATGATGTAGAGGTAAAATACAACGCAAGTAGAATGCTACTTCGTCCAGCTAGCGAAGGTACTGGTGTTATCGCTGGTGGTAGTGCACGTCCTATTATCGAGCTTGCAGGTATTAAGGATATCCTTACTAAATCACTTGGCTCAAACAACTCAGCAAACGTCGTTCGTGCTACTATAAAAGCACTTAGTTTGCTAAAAAGCTAAGAGAAAGGAGTTAAGATGGCATTAGAAAAATTAACACCTGCTGCAGGTTCAACTCATGCAACCAAAAGATTAGGTCGTGGTCAAGGTAGCGGCAATGGCAAAACTGCTGGCAAAGGTAACAAAGGCCAAAGAGCAAGAAAAGGCTACAATGAGAAAAGAGGTTTTGAGGGCGGACAGCAACCACTTCAAAGGCGTCTTCCAAAAGTAGGTTTTACTTCTAAATTTGAAAAACCTTATGTTATTAATGTCGAGAAAATTGCAGCTATAAAAGAGCTTGCTGAAATTTCAATAGCAACAATAGCTAGCGTTCATAAAATTTCAAAGAGCGTTACTAAGATAAAACTAATCGGTGCAAGCGCAAAAGCTCTTGCTTCTAAGATTAAAGACGAGAACGTTAGCGTTAGCGGAACAAAATAATGGATAAAACACTGACCAACAAGATTTTAATCACGTTGGCATTTTTGTTCGCATACAGGATACTGGCTTATGTGCCAGTTCCTGGTGTTAATGTCGACGTAATTAAAGAATTCTTCAATTCAAATAATAGTAATGCCTTGGGCTTATTTAATATGTTTAGCGGTAAAGCTGCTGAGCGTTTAAGCATTATCTCTTTAGGTATTATGCCTTACATTACAGCTTCGATCATCATGGAGCTTTTAGCAGCAACATTTCCAAAATTAGGTCAGATGAAAAAAGAGCGTGACGGTATGCAAAAGTATATGCAAATCATACGTTATGCAACCATCGTTATTACTCTTGTACAATCAATCGGTGTTTCTATCGGACTTCAAAGCTTAAGCGGACGCGGTGGCGAGCAAGCTATCATGATAGATATAAATTTATTTATCGCGATCTCTGCTGTATCTATGCTAACTGGAACTATGCTACTTATGTGGATAGGTGAGCAAATAACGCAACGTGGTATAGGCAACGGCATAAGTCTTATCATCTTTGCCGGTATCGTCTCTGGCATACCTAGTGCGATCGGTGGAACTGTAAATTTAGTAAACACCTCTGAGATGAATTTCCTAACAGTCATCGCTATTTTAGCGATCATCTTAGCCACCATCGGTGCTATTATATTTGTTGAGATGGGTGAAAGGCGTATCCCTATTTCTTACTCAAGAAAAGTGATAATGGAAAATCAAAACAAACGTATAATGAACTATATACCGATCAAAGTAAATTTAAGCGGTGTTATTCCACCGATATTTGCTAGTGCGATTTTGATGTTTCCAAGTACGATCTTGCAAGCTAGCACAAATCCAATCATCCAAGCTATCAATGACTTTTTAAGTCCAAATGGCTATATGTTTAACGTTTTAACATTTTTATTTATTATCTTCTTTGCGTTTTTCTATGCGTCAATTGTATTTAATACAAAAGATATAAGTGAAAATTTAAAGAAACAAGGTGGATTTATTCCAGGTGTTAGACCAGGCGAGAGTACAGCTAGCTATCTAAATGAAGTAGCTGGTAGGCTAACTTTGGGCGGCGCTTTATACTTGGGTATCATTTCAACACTGCCTTGGATACTTGTAAAGACTATGGGTGTTCCATTTTATTTTGGTGGTACATCAGTGCTTATCGTGGTTTCAGTAGCACTTGATACGATGAGGCGTATAGAAGCTCAGTCTTATACAAACAAATACCAAACTCTAAGCGCAGTAGGTCTATAAAATGGCTATCACGCTAAAAAGACCAGCTGAGATAGAGAAAATGAGAGCGGCGAACAAGATCGTCGCTCGAACTCTTGATCACGTTTCTACGATCATAAAACCTGGAATTTCACTTCTTGAGATAGATAAAATTTGCGAAGATATGATAAGGGCTGCTGGAGCAAAACCTGCTTTTAAAGGGCTCTATGGCTTTCCAAATGCGGCTTGCATAAGTGTCAATGAAGTGGTGATCCACGGAATTCCAAATGAGTACAAGCTAAAAGAGGGCGATATCGTTAGCGTTGATATTGGCTCAAATTTAGATGGCTATTTTGGTGATTCGGCTAGGACTTTTGGGGTCGGTAAAATTTCAAAAGAAGATGAGGCTTTGATCGCTTGCTCAAAAGATGCACTATATTTTGCGATTGATATCATAAGAGCTGGTATGCATTTTAAAGAAATTTGCTACGAGCTTGAGAAATTTATACTAGATAGAGGCTATGTACCTTTACGTGGATATTGTGGTCACGGTATAGGAAAAAGGCCACACGAAGAGCCAGAAATTCCAAACTATCTTGAGGGGCATAATCTAAAAGCCGGACCAAAGATAAAAGATGGAATGGTTTTTTGTATAGAGCCGATGATCTGCCAAAAAGATGGTACGCCAGTTTTAGGAAGTGATAACTGGAAAGTAACCTCAAAAGATGGTTTGAGAACCAGCCATTATGAGCATTGCATGGCGATAGTTAATGGCAAAGCCGAAATTTTAAGTCAAGCGTGAAATTTAGAGAAAAATTTAAAGAAAGGAGAATTTGTGGCAAAAGACGATGTCATTGAGATTGATGGAAATGTTGTTGAAGCACTGCCAAATGCAACTTTTAAAGTTGAGCTTGACAACAAACATATAATTTTATGTCATATCGCCGGAAAGATGAGAATGCATTATATAAAGATAATGCCTGGCGACCGCGTAAAAGTAGAACTTACGCCATATAGCCTAGACAAGGGCAGGATCACTTATAGATATAAGTAAATTTGATTTTGTGGCAAATATGCTAAGTAAATTTAAAGCTGGTTTTAGGTAAAATCCAAGCTTTGCGAAAAGCTGTATGAAGAATTATTTTCAAAGTTCCCCACTTATTTTGAAAATAGTTGGTCTAAATTCTTTCTTTAGACCTGATGCAGCCCCTAAAAAAGTGGAATAAATTTTTAGGAGACTAAAATGAAAGTTCGTCCTTCTGTAAAGAAGATGTGTGACAAATGTAAAATTGTCAAACGTAGTGGCATAATTCGTGTTATCTGCGAAAATCCAAAACATAAACAAAGACAAGGATAAGGCATGGCACGTATTGCAGGTGTAGATTTACCAAACAAAAAGAGAATAGAGTATGGTTTGACTTATATATATGGTATAGGTCTTTACAAATCTCGTCAAATTCTTGACGCAGCTGGAATTTCTTACGACAAGAGAGTCTATGAGCTTAGTGAAGACGAAGCGGCAGCTATTCGTAAAGAAATTCAAGAGCATCATATCGTTGAGGGCGATTTGAGAAAACAAGTTGCTATGGATATTAAAGCTCTTATGGATCTTGGAAGTTATAGAGGTCTTCGCCACAGAAAAGGTCTTCCTGTTCGTGGTCAAAAGACTAAAACTAATGCTAGAACCAGAAAAGGCAGACGTAAAACTGTCGGTGCAGCTACTAAGTAAGGCAAGGGTTAAAGGATAATAAATGGCGAAAAGAAAAATTGTTAAGAAAAAAGTAGTTAGAAAAAGTATAGCCAAAGGTATCGTTTATATCAGTGCAACATTTAACAACACTATGGTAACTGTAACTGATGAAATGGGAAATGCTATTGCATGGAGTAGTGCAGGTGGCTTAGGCTTTAAAGGTAGTAAAAAATCAACTCCTTATGCAGCTCAGCAGGCAGTTGAAGATGCTCTAAATAAAGCAAAAGAGCATGGTATAAAAGAAGTTGGTATTAAGGTTCAAGGTCCAGGTAGCGGACGTGAAACGGCTGTTAAAAGTGTAGGAACTGTTGAAGGAATTAAGGTATCTTTCTTTAAAGACATTACACCTTTACCACACAATGGTTGTAGACCGCCAAAACGCCGCCGCGTATAATTAGAGAAAAATAGGAGAAATTATTATGGCTAGATATACAGGACCTGTTGAAAAATTAGAAAGACGTCTTGGTGTGTCTCTTGCGTTAAAAGGCGAAAGAAGACTTGCTGGTAAAAGTGCTTTTGAAAAAAGACCTTATGCGCCAGGACAACATGGACAAAGAAGAGCAAAAATAAGCGAATATGGCTTACAACTTCGCGAGAAGCAAAAAGCTAAATTTATGTATGGTGTTTCTGAGAAACAATTTAGAAGATTATTTCAAGAAGCAGCACGCCGCGAAGGTAATACCGGTGCTCTTTTGGTTCAACTATTAGAGCAAAGATTAGATAATGTTGTTTATAGAATGGGCTTTGCAACAACTCGTCGTTTTGCTCGTCAGCTAGTAACTCATGGACATATTTTAGTAAATGGTAAAAGAGTAGATATACCATCTTACAGAGTTGAGCCAGGTGCAAAAGTAGAGATTGTTGAAAAATCTAAAAACAATCCACAAATTGTTCGTGCGATAGATCTTACAGCACAAACTGGTATTGTTGCTTGGGTAGATGTTGAAAAAGAGAAAAAATTTGGAATTTTCACTAGAAATCCAGAAAGAGAAGAGGTTATCATTCCTGTTGAGGAAAGATTTATAGTAGAGCTTTATTCAAAATAATAGAGGGTATAAAGATGAGAAAGATTACTACATCAGCTTATATGCCAACTGAAATTGAAGTTAAAAGTGTTAGTGAAAATGTTGCTAACATTACAGCATATCCTTTTGAGGCTGGTTATGCTGTTACCTTGGCTCACCCATTGCGTCGTCTTCTTTACACAAGCACAGTGGGTTTTGCTCCTATTGGTGTAAAGATAAAAGGCGTTAGCCATGAATTTGATAGTATGCGTGGTATGCTAGAAGACGTAGCTTTTTTTATTATAAATTTGAAAAAGATCAGATTTAAATTAAAAAGTACCAGTGAGCGCGAAGTTATAGAGTATAGCTTTAAAGGACCAAAAGAGATAACTGGGGCTGATCTAAATAATGATCTAGTCGAGATCGTTAACCCAGACGCATACCTTGCTACAATAAACGAAGATGCTGAGTTAAATTTTTCAGTTATCATTCAAAAAGGTATCGGATATGTTCCTAGTGAAGAGATCAGAGAAGAGATTGAAGACGACTATATCGCACTCGATGCTTTCTTTACACCTGTTAAAAAAGCAGTTTATGATATACAAAATGTCTTGGTTGAGGATGATCCAGACTATGAAAAGATCGTATTTACTATAACAACTGATGGTCAAGTTAGTCCGATAGAGGCTTTTAAAAATTGTTTAGAAGCTATGTATCAACAAATGTCAGTATTTAAAGGAATTTTAGATATTGATGTTAGTACTCCAGTTGCTAGCTCAAGTGCAGGTGGCGAGTTTTCAAAGCTACTTTCTAGCGTAGAAGATCTAAATTTAAGTGCTAGAAGTTTCAACTGCCTTGACAAAGCTGATATTAGATTTATCGGCGAGCTTGCATTAATGGACGAAAATGAGCTTAAAGAGCTTAAAAATTTAGGTAAAAAATCTCTTGAAGAGATTAAAGCGGTTATGGAAGAGATAGGCTATCCAGTTGGTGCCGATGTGTTAAAAGATGGCAAAGAGCAACTAAGAAAGAAAATAACCGAGCTTAAAGCACAAATGAGTGTAAAAGAATAAAAGGACAATAGATGAGACATAAACACGGATATCGCAAACTTGGTAGAACGTCATCTCATAGATCTGCATTGCTTAAAAATTTGGCGATAGCTATCATCAAAAGCGAAAAGATAGAGACGACTTTACCAAAAGCAAAAGAGCTTAGAAGCTATGTTGAGAAGCTAATTACAAGAGCCAGAAAAGGTGACTCTAACGCTCACAGAGCAGTATTTGCTTCTTTACAAGATAAAGAAACAACAAATAAATTAGTTACTGAAGTAGCTCCAAAATTTAAAGAGCGTAATGGTGGCTATACAAGAATCATCAAGACTCGTGTTCGCAGAGGCGACGCGGCAGAGATGGCCTATATAGAGCTAGTAGCTGAGTAATTATTTAGAGAGCTTCGGCTCTCTTTTTTATTTTTTATATAAAACCCCCACTTTTAAAATAAAATCCTTCTTCTAAAAGGTTTCGAAAGCTATAAATCTCTTTAATTATCTACCAAAATTATTAACCAAAAACCATAAATTTCATAGTTAAAAGTTGTAAGTCTTTTAATCTAAAATTATACATTTTAAATTTTTACCTTTAAACTCTATGCTAAAATTTTATTTTATAAAGACGATATTTGTTTCAGGCATCTAATAAATTTCAAAGGATTTGAGATGATAGGTAGTGTAAATGGAGTTGGCACAAATTTTTATGTTGGCTCGCAAAGTAGTATAGCACAAGAACTTGATACTAATAATACTAAACCAAATATAGGCAAAAATTCTTTAAATAATTTATCTAGTAGTTTGGTTGATGAGCAAAAAAGTCATACCGATACTAGAGGTGAGCCAATAAATTTAAATGAAACAAATACGATAAAATTTCAAAAAAATAGCGAGAATCTAACATTTGCTAGCAATTTCTCGCTCTCGGGCATAGCTGCTAATGGCAAGATAAGCATCTGGGGCAAGCTCATGGGATACGATAAACAAGTCAGCCAAGATGAGATAAATGATCTCAAAAATTTTATCAACCAGACTAAAGCACTTGGCTTTGGCAGAGCTCACGAAGAGATCATAGGATATTATCCAACAGATGTCGATCTCTTTGCAAAAGAGTATACATCAAAACTTGATAACACACTTCTTGGGCTTGGTCACAAGAGCCACGTGGAAGGGTTTGAGATACTTGATAAAGACCTAAGCATAGATGAGTTTAAAGATAAGTGGATTGATTATGCACTTAGGCAGTATCTTGGTGAAAGAGTCGGCGTGGAGAGCATTACGATAGGCAAAAAGGCTATCTCCATGCTAACTAGCACTAACAAGCCACCAATTGAGTATCAGACGCTACAAAATATAAATTTCACTGACGAAGAGAGTAGACAGAGATTTCTGGCGCTTATGAAAGCTGGCATGAAGAGCGGGGCGGATTTTAAAGAGGTGGTAGAGGGCGTGCTCTCGCTTTATAATGTGCAAAATACGGACAAACTTGATGGCAACAAAGTCTATGCTTCAGTGATCGGACGAAGCGAGAAATTAACTACTTACGACATCAATAAAGATGAGAAATTTGCCTATCTTAAGGAGCTAATGCAGCTTGAGAAAAACGGAGTTGATATACTAAAGCTAATGGAAAAAGTGGAGCAAAAACAGAAATTAGATATAAAAGTGTAGGATAAATTTATATTTTTGTACCGCCTATCTTTTGTGATTTTAGTCATAAGAGGCTCTTTTTACTTGGTTTAAATTTTTAAATGATAGAATCTTGATTTCTATTATTAAAATTACGGAGAACTCGTGAGAAAGCTACTTTGGCTAAATCCCGTTGTAAAAAATATGTATGACTTCTCTGCGTTAAAAGAGCTTTTGCAAAATAAGGGCTTTAACATAGTAGAGTGCGAAAGAGATCATGTTTGTGATGTCAAAAATTCATATAAAAATTTATGCTCTAAAGGCATGGTTTTAGACAGTCGCTGTCCAAGAGCTGTAAATTTTATAAGATCAAATTTCAAAGAATTTTCAAATAATATTTCAAGCTTAAATCCCATTTTAATTGAAAGCGCCATTGAACTTAGCTCGAAGCTAAAAGAAGATGAGTGGCTTTATATAACAACGCCTTGTGAGAATTTGGCTGAGCTTGGAAATTCTTTAAAATTAGATCAAACTACATTTTTAACATGGAAAAATTTTAAAGAGTTAAACGATATAAATTTAAAAATAAACAAAATAGAATCAAGTCCCATTCCACCTGGATTTTTTGAAAATTTAGGTATAAAAACACTAAGTTTATGTAGTAAAGAAAAGATACAAAACGCATTTTCATATAAATTTAGCGAGCTTAAAAACTACCAGATCATCGAGCTTTTATACTGTGAAAATGGCTGTCACAATGGAGATGGGCTGTGATAGAAATTTTAAAAAAGAGCGTTTTGATCCTAGTGATCTTTGCCCTCTGGCAGGTCGTTTGCGAGCTAGAAATTTTCACACCTTATATCTTACCAAGTCCTATTACGACACTTAAAACAATGTTTGATATGAGCTTAATTGGCGAGTTAATAACGCATGTGATGATTAGCTTTAAGCGTATATTTGTTGGCTATATTTTGGCTTTTGTTTTGGCATTTGCTTTTGGCGGAGTGGCAGCGCTATTTCCAAAAGCTAGTATTTATTACGAGTGGATACTAGAGTTTTTTAGAAATGTTCCACCACTTAGCCTTATTGCTATTTTGGTGCTTTGGTTTGGTATAAACGAAACTCCAAAAATTATTATTATCATCTTAGCATCGTTTTTTCCAATGTTTTTAAGTATTTCAAAAGGGCTAACTAGCTGCGATGTGAAGCTTATTGAGGTTGGTAAAATTTTTTGTTTTAGTAAATTTGAAATTTTTTACAAAATCATCCTAAAAAATGCCATAAAAGATATTTTTGTAGGTATGCGCATAGGTTTTGGCTACGCTATGCGAGCGATTGTGGGAGCGGAGATGATCGCAGCTTCCAGCGGGCTAGGCTATCTCATACTAGATGCGGAGGAGCTTTCGCGCGCAGATAGGATATTTGTTGGCATTTTTACGATAGGAATTTGTGGCGTACTCATAGATAGGATATTTTTATTTTTGATATCTAAATTTAGCCTTTTACGAAGTGAAAAATGATAGAAATTTTAAATTTATCAAAGCATTTTTTTATTAATGATAAGCGCATTGATGTTTTAAAAGAGCTAAATTTAAGCATAAAAAAAGATAAGATCACCGTTATACTTGGCAGAAGTGGTTGCGGCAAAACCACGCTTTTACGCCTCATAGCAGGCCTTGAAAGCGTAAGTCTTGGCGAGATAAAATTTAAAGAGCAAGCAAAGATTGGCTTTGTCTTTCAAGAGCCTAGGCTCATGCCTTTTTTAAATGTCTATGAAAATATCGTATTTGCGCTTAAAAAGCATGAGATAGACGAGGTAAAGATAGATAGACTCATATCAATGATAGGACTTAATGACTTTAAATTTGCCGCTGTTTCGCAGCTATCTGGCGGCATGAGCTCGCGCGTTTCTCTTGCTAGAGTGCTTGCATATGAAGCAAATTTGATCCTTATGGATGAGCCATTTGCAGCACTTGATGCTTTTACGAGAGCCAGCATGCAGGCTGAAATTTTAAAGCTCCAAACCGGCAAAACCATCATTTTTGTCACTCATAATGTCGATGAGGCCCTATATCTAGCAGATGAGATAATTTTGCTTGAAAAAGGTGGGATAAAATCAAATTATGATTTATCAAATTTAGCTAAGCCAAGAGATTTGCTTTGCGATAAACTAATAAATTTAAAGCGTAAAATTTTGAGCGAAATTTAGCATTTTATAAAATGATAATTAAAACCAAAACGAAGCAAAAAGTTATATAATTTGGAAAATTTTTAAAGGAGCAAATATGAGAAAGTTTTTTAAGATTTTGTGTGCGGCCTCTTTGCTTTGTCTAGTCGCAAACGCAAGTGAGCTAGATAAGATCGGCATGACCTACGTCAAATCGCCGCTAAACGTCCCTTCAATCGTCGATAAATTTAAAGGCTTTTATGCTAAATCTTTTGGCGTACCAGTCGAGTACTCTGAGATAACATCAGGTGCGAAACAAACGCAAGCGCTCGCTTCAAATTCGCTCCAGTTTCTAAACTGTGTTGGCGGAACCTCAGTCATACTTGCCGCAGCGAACAAAGCTGATATAAAGATCATAAGTGCCTATTCAAGAGCACCTGAAGCTTTTGCGATATTTGCTAAAGATAAAGGCATAAAAACCGCTAAAGACTTAAAAGGTAAAAAAATAGCAGGCCCAAAAGGTACGATATTAAATGAGCTTTTGGTTAGATATCTTGCTCTTGGAGGGCTTAGCATAAATGACGTAGAGTTCGTTTCTATGGGCATCCCAGCTGCACAAGCTGCACTTGAAAATGGTAGCGTCGATGCAGCACTTCTTGCTGGACCAGCTGCTTATAATGCTAAAAAATCAGGACTTAGTGTTATAACAACAGGCAAGGGCGTCATCACTCCAGTCATCGTTACTGCCACAAGCGGAGAATTTTACAAAAAACATAAAGATCTAGTTGAAAAATTTAAAAAGGCTCAAGATGAAATTTTGGCTTTTATGAAAGCAAATGAGGAAGAGGCATTAAAATTTACAGCTGAAGAGACTGGGCTTAGCATAGAGGCGGTAAGGAGTATGTATCCGCAGTATGACTTTAGTCCAAAGATCACGGCTGAAGATATAAAAGCACTTGAGGCTACGCAAGAATTTATGCTCGAGAGTAAGATGATCGAGCAAAAAGTAGATATAAAATCACTTCTAATAGATTAAACAAAAGGGCAAAATTTGCCCTTTTATCCTAAAACTAATAATCAAAAATTTACTAAATTTTAGCTCACGCATTTAATAATCAAAACTGACTAGGTGTGTCAAAAAGGTTTAAATTATAAAGCAAAATTAGCGCTAAGCAAAAATATAGCCATTATTTTTTGCATTTTTATTTTGCTATAATAGCCCAAAAATTTAATAGGAAAAAGATATGATCCCATTTAGCGATGAAGAACTTTTAAAACCAGTCAGTGCGAGTTTGCAAAAGGTATTACCGATGCTTGAAAATGATGGCGGTGGCATGGAGCTACTTGGCATAAAAAACGGCAAAATTTATGTAAGACTTACAGGGCATTGTCATGGATGTGCAGCTAGCACAACTACACTAAAATATGGACTCGAAAGACAACTTCGTATGGATATTCACCCAGAGCTCGAGGTCGTAAATATCCCGATTGGCGAGGAATTTAACATTGATAGATTATAAAAAAATAGGCATTAAACACTTCAAACGCTCAAAATTTAAAGAAGCTATCTTTTATTTCTCTCTAGCTTACGAAAAGACACAGGATAAAAATTTACCATTTTTGATACAAATTTGCTCTCTTGGCGAGGAAAATGCCGAGGAAGCAAAGCTCTTGTTTGACTACTACATGGCGAAGGTAAGAGCCGGCGAGGACGACGAGGGCGTGGAGGAGATTTTAAAAATTTTAGAGTCCAGAGACGAGGAGAGCGAGTACTTTGAAGAGCAAGACGCGATCAGCTACGAGGACTTTAAAAGGGCTGTTTATAAGGACGGCAGCTTTAAAAAGGTCTTTGAAAACATCATGTTCTCAACAAAGGTGATGATCTCAAACAAAGACGATTTTTTGGAATTTTTAGGAAATTTGATAAAAAATGACTTCATTGATATGAGCATGAACTACCTTGAGAGTGCAGCGGTGATGTTTGGCGGCGACGAGCGTATAGATCAGCTTTTTAAAGAGATACAAAAAAGACAAAACGATGAAAATATCAGTAGAAAATAGCTTCATAACAGATGACTCAAACGAGTGCGAGCAGGGTGCATACTTTGTGCAAACCACTGCAAATGCGAAATTTGCAGAGGATGCGGTAAAAAAGGGCGCTAAGATAATCACCCTTGAAGAGTGCAAAAAGCTTTTAAAGATTGATGAAAATCTAAAAATAGTTGGCATCACAGGCACCAATGGCAAGACCACAACGGCTGCGGCTATCTACGAAACCCTGCGAAATTTAGGTAAAAAATGTGGGCTAAGTGGCACCAGAGGGGCATTTATAGAGGGCAAGCAGATAGATGACAAGGCGCTTACGACAAGTGCCATTTTAAGGACGCTTTCTTATCTCAAAGTAGCTAGTGAGCAGGGCTGCGAGTACTTCGTGATGGAGGTTAGCTCGCATGCGATCGCTCAAAAGCGCATAGAGAGCTTGAAATTTGCTCTAAAAATTTTTACAAATTTAACTCAAGACCACCTCGACTACCATAAGAGCATGGAGGAGTACGCTAGGGTAAAGTCGAGCTTTTTTGATGATGATTGCATGAAGCTTATAAATGCTGACGATAATGGCATTAAATTTAATCCAAAAAACGCTTATACGTATTCGCTTAAAAAGCCAGCCAGCTTTGCGCCGGTGGTTTATGGGCTAAAGGACGGCATAGACGCAGTTATCAAGACGCCAAATGGCGATGTGGAGATAGACTCAAGCCTTCAAGGTGAGTTTAATCTTTACAACCTAATCGCCGCTCTTGGCGCCGTTTGCCTGCTAGAGCACCCAGACGCAGCCGCACTTTCAAAGGCGATAAGTAAATTTAAAGGCGTGAGCGGCAGGATGGAGGTCGTTAGCACCGATCCGTTAGTCATCGTAGACTTTGCTCATACGCCTGATGGCATAGAAAAGGTGCTAAACTCGCTTAGACATCTAAATTTGATAGCTGTATTTGGCGCAGGCGGTGATAGAGATAGGACAAAGCGTCCAAAAATGGGAGCAATAGCCCAAAAATACGCAAGAATTTGCATCGTCACAAGTGACAATCCAAGAAGCGAAGAGCCAGAGAGCATAATAGATGAAATTTGCGCTGGTATGAGTCAAAATGAAAATTTGATACGAAACGCTAACCGCAAAGAGGCGATCGCACTAGCCATTAGCAAGCTAGAACCCGGCTGGGCGCTTGTCATACTTGGCAAAGGCGACGAGCCATATCAAGAGATAAAGGGCGTCAAGCACCCATTTAGCGACAAAGAAGTAGTAAGAGAGCTTTTAAAGAGGTAAAAATGAATATAGAAATTTTAGCTAGTAAGATCCATAGAGCCGTCGTAACAGACGCAAATTTAAACTATGTTGGCTCGATCAGCATCGGCGAGGAGCTTATAAAAGCTGCAAATTTGATAGAAAATCAAAAGGTTGAAATTTTAGACGTAAATAATGGCGAGAGATTTGCCACCTATGTGATAAAAGGTAAAAAAGGCGAAATTTGCCTAAATGGCGCAGCTGCTAGAAAAGTCTGCGTAGGAGACGTGGTCATCATCGTGGCTTACGCTAGCATGAAATTTAAAAAGGCTAAGAAATTTAAGCCAACCATCGTGCACGTAAATAACAAAAACGAGATCATAAAGGAGTAGGCGATGTTTGAGGGATTTGACTTTTCAAAGATGGGGCAGATGCTTGAGGATGTGCAAAGACAGGCCAAACAGATAGAAGAAGAGAGCAAAAATAAAGAATTTGGAGCAAAAAGTGGCGGTGGGCTGGTGAGCGTGAGAGCAAACGGCAGTGGCGAGATACTTGATATCAGTATAGATGATAGCTTGCTTGAAGATAAAGAGAGTATGCAAATTTTACTAATAAGCGCCGTAAATGACGTGCTAAAGTCAGTTGAGGCTGATAAGAAAAACACCGCTTCAAGGATGCTTGGCGGTCTTGCTTCGATGGGGATAAAATGAGACTAAAATATAAATTTGCCCTTGCATTTTTGCTATCAGCGCTTTGCCTAAACGCCGATCCTAGGCCTACGCAAGAGGACTTTAACGCCTGCTTTGAAAAGAACAAAAACTCGATCGTCTCAGTAAATAAACACTTTGGCGTGGCTATCACTAAAAATTTGATCGCAGTGCCAAAAAGCGAGGGAGCTCCGCTTGGCGAATATGTCAAGTTTGACCCATATTTGCAGCTCTTTTTGGTTCGCTCTAGCAAGGAGTTAAGCCCTGTTGTGATGGCTGATGAGACCAACGAGGAGCGCATAAAAAAGAGCACTTGGGTTGGCATTTTAAATGATGCAAACAACACCGTCATGGGTCACATCAAGTCTTTGGGACAAAATTTAGGCGACTTTGATACGCTAAGCTTCGAGTATAACGCGACTGGCGAGATAAACACGCCTTGCTGCAAGATGATAGGCATAGCTATTGGAGCTGATAAATTTATACCAAATCGTTATTTGAAGCACTTTGTATCTTACGATGACGTCTATTACGGCGATATAGGTGTGAAATTTTTACAAAAAGAGGATAAATTTTTTGTGGGTCTTGTTGATCCTTTGGGCCGTGGCAAGATGATGATGGTCGATGATGAGCTTGTTACGATAAATGGCATCAAGCCAAAGAGCCTAAGAGAGCTAAATGAGATGGTACTTTTTGCTCCAAAGGGCGCAAAGCTTGACA
Organism: Campylobacter concisus; assembly: GCF_003049085.1. Lineage (NCBI taxonomy): Bacteria > Pseudomonadati > Campylobacterota > Epsilonproteobacteria > Campylobacterales > Campylobacteraceae > Campylobacter > Campylobacter concisus. The sequence goes on along the minus strand of NZ_PIQX01000004.1, from coordinate 31,052 downwards.
TCATCGTGAAGCGCGATAAGCAAGAAATGCTCTTTCAAGTACCAGTAAGTGGGGATGTGAAATTTAACCAAAGCCTCGATGTAGACGCCCCTTCAAGCCTTGATATACCAAATTTCAACATCATGCCAAAAGAGCCACAAACAATGCTTGATGATAAGATTTTGGTGGATTATGGTATCACGGTGGATAAAAATTTAGTCGTTACAAAGGTTGAGCCAAAGTCAAATGCAGAAATTTTTGGCATCAAGACCGGCGATAAAATTTTAGGTTTTGATAAACAGAGCGTGAGTAGTCGTGAAGAGCTTTTAGAGAAGCTTGGTGAATTAAAAAATTTTACGCTTCTATTTACTAGAAATGACTTTCAATTTTTTGCGAGAGTGCCAAAATGAGCCTACTTGAGGACTTTGTAAAATTTCTAAACGCAAATTTGCCAAAGGCTCCTAGCTTTCATCCTTACTACGAGGAGGCGCTTGGCGTTATGCTAAAGGCTGGAGGCAAGCACTTTAGGGCGCTTTTGCTTCTTGGCGTGGTAGAAAGTGTGGATAAAAGCCTCACGCAAAAGGCCATGAGAGTGGCTTTAGGGCTTGAGATGATGCATACATACTCGCTTATCCATGATGATCTGCCATCAATGGATAACGCAAGCCTTAGGCGTGGCACACCAACGCTTCACGTAACCTACGACGAGACAACTGCCATACTTGCAGGAGATGCGCTAAATACGCATGCTTTTTATGAAATTTCACGTGCTGATTTACCAGCTGACACGCGTATAAAATGTGTGGAAATTTTAAGCGAAAATGCTGGCCTTAGTGGCATGGTGCTAGGTCAGGCGCTTGATTGTTTTTTTGAAAATACAAATAAAGAGGACATCAAAAGAGCAAAGGCTAAATTTGGCCTATCTGACAAGATGCTAAGCCTTGATGAGCTAGTCTTTTTGCACATCCACAAAACCGCAAAGCTGATCGCTGCTAGCCTAAAAATGGGTGCTGTGATAGCAAATTTAAGCGAAATAGAGTGTGAGAAAATTTATGATATCGGCCTAAAACTTGGTCTTGCTTTTCAGATACAAGACGACATCATCGATCTTACAAGCGACGAGGCAGCTGCTGGAAAGCCTGTGCATAACGACCTAGCTAAAAACTCATTTACAAATTTACTTGGTCTATCTGGCGCAAAAAAGAAAAAAGACGAGCTTATTTGCGAGATAGAAGAGGCGCTAAATCAGATAGATGCTGGCATAGCAAAGATGATCTTAGAGCTTACGGATAAACACCTTAGATAAAAGCTAGAAATTTCTAGCTTTTTTACTACTAAAAATTTAAAAAATTTATATCACTATTTAGACATTTTGGACAAAAATGCAAGGCAAGTTTTAATCACTTTTTTGTATAATCTGGCGCAATAAAAGGAGATCATATGCTAAAAAAACAAGCCGATACTATAAGATTTTTGTGCGCTGACATGGTGCAAAATGCTAACAGCGGACACCCAGGTGCTCCTATGGGCCTAGCTGATATCATGGTGGTTTTAAGCAACTTTTTAAAACACAATCCAAAAAATCCAAAATGGTTAAACAGAGATAGGCTCGTTTTTAGCGGTGGCCACGCTTCAAGTTTGGTTTATAGCTTTTTGCATCTAAGCGGCTACGATCTAAGCCTTGATGAGCTTAAAAATTTCCGCCAACTTGGCTCAAACACACCAGGACACCCAGAGATTCACACTCCAGGCGTTGAGGTTGCTACTGGCCCACTTGGTCAAGGCGTAGCAAATGCAGTTGGCCTAGCCATGGCAGAAAAATACGCTGCAAACGTGCTAAATGAGCCGGACAATAAAATAATCGATCATAAAATTTACTGTCTTTGTGGCGATGGCGATCTAGAAGAGGGTATAAGCTACGAGGCATGTTCGGTAGCCGGAAATTTAAGACTAGACAACCTTGTACTCATCTACGACTCAAACAATATCACGATCGAGGGCGACACAGCGATCGCATTTAGCGAGGATGTAAAAGCGAGGTTTGAGGCGCAGGGCTGGGAGGTCGCACGTATCGACGGACACGACTATGACCAGATCGAATTTGCATTAGAGCAGGCAAACGAGAAAGAGTCGCCATATCTCATCATCGCAAACACACGCATAGCACGTGGTGCAATGGAGCTTGAGGGCTCACACCACAGCCACGGCGCCCCACTTGGCGAAGAGATCATCAAAAAGGCAAAGGCTGCAGCTGGTTTTGATCCTGAGAAGAAATTTGCCATTGATGAGGACGTGCTTTTAAGATTTAGAGGTGCAGTTGAAAAGGGCGATTTAGAAGAGGCGATGTGGAACAAAAAGGTTGAGGCGTTAAGCATTGAAGGCAAAAATTTACTAAACTCACTTCTTAATCCAGACTTTAGCAAGATCGAATTTCCAGACTTTAGCGACAAGAAGCTAGCCACAAGAGATACAAACCACGCCATTTTAAATGAAATAGCTAAAAAACTACCTGGCTTTATCGGCGGTAGCGCTGACTTAGCTCCTTCAAATAAGACTGAGCTGAAGGGTATGGGCGACTTCCCAAATGGCAAAAATATCCACTACGGCATCAGAGAGCACGCCATGGCGGCCATCAACAACGGTATCGCCAGATATGGCCTTTTCTTGCCATTTTCAGCGACATTTTTCATCTTCAGCGACTATCTAAAGCCAAGTGCGAGGATAGCAGCGCTAATGGCCATAAAACACTTTTTTGTCTTCACGCACGATAGTATCGGCGTTGGCGAAGATGGTCCGACGCACCAGCCTATCGAGCAGCTTAGCACATTTAGAGCGATGCCAAATTTCTACACTTTCCGTCCAGCTGACGGTAACGAAAACGCAGCTAGCTGGCAGGTGGCTTTAAATTTAAACGCTCCAAGCGCATTTGTGCTTAGCCGCCAAGGGCTTGAGCCACTTGCAAAAGGCGAATTTGGCGAGGTTAGCAACGGCGCATATCTGCTAAGCTCGTCAAAAGATGCGAAGATCACATTTATAGCAAGCGGTAGCGAGGTCTCACTCTGCGTAAAAGCAGCCGCACTTCTAGCTGAGCAAGGTATCGGCGCAAACGTCGTATCAGCGCCTTGTTTTGACCTACTTTGTGAGCAGCCAGATGAATATGTGGCTAAAATTTTAGACAAAAACACGACGATCGTCGCAGTTGAAGCTGCAACTGGCTTTGAGTGGTATAAATTTGCTGACGCAGTTTATGGCATGAATAGCTTTGGCGCTAGTGGAAAGGCCAACGAGCTATTTGATCACTTTGGATTTATGCCACAAAAACTTGCAAATTTTGCTAGCGAACTTATATAAATTTAATCTTGGGGAGTAAAATCCCCAACTGCAATCTAAAATCAAAAAAGGCATTTTATGGAAATTTCTCACGTTATCGTTTTAGCCTTGGTGCAAGGTATAAGCGAATTTTTGCCGATATCTAGCTCGGCTCATCTTATCTTGGTGCCAAAGCTACTTGGCTGGCCAGATCAAGGTCTTGCTTTTGACGTGGCAGTGCACGTTGGCACGTTAAGCGCGATACTTTTTTATTTTAAAGATACGATTTTTAAGCTACTTCGTGACTTTTTTGCCTCGATCGCACAAAGAAAGATGGTGGGCGATAGCTTGCTTGTTTGGTGTGTCGGCTTTGCTACCATTCCAGTGGGAATTTTTGGACTTTTGTTTAACAACATTATCGAAGAATACGCAAGAAGCGGCGTTGTGATCGCTATTACTACGATCATCTTTGGCATAGCGCTTTACTTTGCTGATCTTCGCTCATCAAACAAAAGCGAATATGAAATGACCATAAAATTTGCACTTATTATCGGCCTTGCTCAAGCTGTGGCGCTCATCCCTGGCGTCTCAAGATCAGGCATAACGATGACAGCAGCCTTATTTTTAGGATTTAGCCACAAGGGAAGTGCGAATTTCTCATTTTTGATGTCGATCCCAGTCATCATCCTAGCTGGCGGACTCGAGAGTATCAAACTTATAAAAGATCCAAATGCGCTTCCTTGGAGCGATATCGCCCTCGGTGTCATCATAAGTGCAGTTAGTGCCTACGTGTGCGTGAAGCTATTTATGGGGATCATCTCAAGGATCAGGATGCTGCCTTTTGTCATCTACCGCTTGATTTTAGGAGCATTTTTACTTTATCTATTTTTGTGATTTTAAGTCTTTAGAAAGTAAAAGCCAAGTGTGGAGGAAATTTTCACACTTGGCAAGAATATATAACTCGAGTATCTTTCAGGAAAAATTTCAAGATAGGCTTGATAATTTAATCCTCTTTTTTATCTTTTTTAATAACATTTAACAGATCTTTTGCAGCTTGATAAGCCCTATCTCCAAATTTCTTGGCTTCTGATTTGATGTCAATTTGTTTGATGTCTTCAAATTTTTCATTGGCTTTTTTCTCAAGATTAGCGATCTCTTGTTTGATCTCTTCAATTTTGTCGTTTGTATCAAAATTTAGCTTTAGCTTTTTACTCTTGTCATTTAGCTCTTGTTTTAGGGCTTCAAATTTATTATTTGCCTCGCTCATAAGCTTTGCCATGCCATTTGACTTTAACTCTTCTATCCTTGAAATAATTTGCTCTCTTGCTTGATCGCTAATGCGTTTAAATTTCGCTAGGTTTGTATCTAGCTCGCTATTTATCACATTTTCGATCTCATTTCTTGCTACACCTTCAAATTCTTTTTCAAGTTCCCTAAGCAATGCTATAAATTCTTCATCAATATTTTTTAAGTTTAGTAGTTGCGAGTTTAGCCTAAGCTCATCTGGAGCAAATTTCGCCTCATCTTTAAGCTTTTCTATGGCTCTTAAAATGCCATCTCTTGTGCCACTTATCGCTCCACTTATCAACTCTTTTGCAAAGATATGACCCTCATCTGCTAAATTTGCCGCTGCTATGATGATGTTTTTTGAAATTTCAAGTATCCGCTCTTTGCTAAACTCTCCTCCAATGATCGCAACATAGGTCATATTTTTAGCTATCGCACTAGCTGTTTCCTCGACATCTTTTGCACCTTCAAGAGTTGTCAAAAATGCTATTTGAGCACTTTCTTTTAAGATACCAAGAAGTCTTGTTTCTCTAATGATCGCATTATTTAAAAGCTCTAAAATTTCCTCTTTTTCACTAAAATTTCTATCTTTTACGACCTCTTCAGCTGCTTCAAATGAAATTTTGAGCCTATTTTTTATCTCTTCACGTTTTGCTTCTATTGCACGATTTAGCTCATCTTTTTTATCAAGTAGCTCGTAAAGTGCCTTTTCTTCAGCACCGACAATGGCTTGATTTATTCCCTCCATGGCACTTTTTAGATTTTTTGCGTTTATGAGATCTTCTTTGTTCATTTTGTCATAAAGTTCGTTCATTTTAGCCTTTAAAATTTCTGGCAAAGCATTTATATCTTTGTTTGCAGTATCTTGAAAGAAGTTATTGCAAAGAGCTTTTATACTTATTAATAAGCCATCGCTGCTTTTATAATCATGTAAATTTTGTTCTAAATTATTCATATCTTTTACCTTATAAAACGTATTTTGCTTCGTGTTTTAGTGCTGAAAATATCTCTAGCCTCTCTTCTTCGCTCAAAACTAGCACGGCTAGGTCATAGCTAGCGTATTTTTTATCTTTGCTAAATTTTGAAAAGACCAGCTTAAATTCTCTATCTTTTACTATCTCTTTTACCTTTTCTTCTACATTGACATCTGCATCAAATATTATTTTATATTCCCAATGTGTTGGGTAATCAATTTTTGCTTTTTTGTTATTTAGATCGCATATACTCGCCACTTTTTCCTCCTGTTTTACTCTCTAATACAATATTACTTATTTCCATGCTTTTATCTATAGCTTTTACCATATCATAAATGGTCAAAAGCCCCACGCTAACGCCAGTTAATGCCTCCATCTCAACGCCTGTTTTACCCTCTATTTTTACGCTTACATAAAGCTTAAAAGCGCAAATTTCAAGTAGCTCCTCGATATCACAATCCACACCTAAAATAGCTAGTGGATGGCACATCGGGATTAGTTCACTTGTCTTTTTTGCACCCATTATCGCAGCAACGACAGCTGTTTGGATGACCGGACCTTTTTTGCCAGTATTTTCTTTGATCGCTTTAAAGGCCTCTTTGCTCATCTTGATGATCCCGCTAGCAGTTGCCACTCTTTTTGTAGGATCTTTTGGGCTCACATCGACCATTTTTGGACGATCTTTCTCATCTAAATGCGTTAGCATTATCTCTCCTTTTTTGGCGGATTATAGCCTATTTAAACAAATTTAAATTACCAATAGGTTTAAGCTAAAAATATAACAAATACATAAAATCTAGCTTTTTACTTAAATACTAAAGAGAATTCTCATTCCTTAATATAATTATTTAATTTAAATAATTTTTTTAATAAATTATTTATAATTTAATTTTTAATGCATAAAATACCTAAAATGAAGAGTTTTATAGATAATAAATTTTATTAAAACTATATTAGTATTGATTAAATCATAATGTCTATATAATGTAAATAATGAAATTTAAAAAAATTTATTGATATTTTTCTTTAAAAGCTTAAAAAAATAAATTAATCGCTAATTTGCTTTTAAGAGTTAAGTATGTATAGTTTTTTTGCTTATTAAATTTATGATGAAAGTGCCTTGGATTATGAGATTTCTGCTTTGTATAAGTTTGTTTTTGATAACAGCTTTTGCCCAGCAATTAGGTTGCTTTATTAATGAAAGCAACCAAAGCATCGTCTTTATAAAAGATGGACAGATTAAAAATTTGGATCTAAAAGAGACGATTTATAAAAATCAAGAGTGCGGAAATGATGGAGAATCCTTTTATATCGCAAATTTAAATAATGAGATTATTGAGGTAACAAATGAGAAAAATTTCTTATTTGCTATGCCAAATGTTGGCTGTAAAATTTCACAAATTGTGGCAATTAAAAATAAAATTTACGTAGCTTGTGATATGGCAAATGAAGTAAGCATAGGCGTTTTTGATAAAAATCTCAATAAACTTTTAACTAAAAATTATAAAGATGTTTATAAAATTTCGAGCCTTTTGCCAATTGATGATGAACTATTTTTTACGAGCTTTAATGGCAAAGCATTTTTGCTTGATAAAGAGCTTAATTTAAAAGAGAAAAAGCGTGTCGGCTTTGCTCCGCTTAGCGCCTGTAAATTTAAGGGAAATGATATTTTGCTTGGCTTTAGAGATGGAGAAATTTTAGATTTTAAAAGTGGAATCAAAAAGCAAGTTTTAAAATCTAAAATTTCAGCTCTTGCGTGTATGGAGGATGAAATTTTTATAGGTGATGGGGATGGAGTAGTCTATAAATTTGACAAAGATCTTAAGCTAAAAGGACAAAAGGCTCTTTTTAGCAATGAGATAAAAAGAATTTTTATAGACAAAGGCGTCTTAAATGGCGTAAATTTAGACAATGAGATAAAGAGTTTAGAGATAAATTCATTTTAAAAAGGAGAGTAAATGCAAAAGTTATTTTGTGTCGCAAGTGCTGCGTTGCTTGGGCTATCTTTAACGACTGCTTGTGCTGCTAGTAGTGACCTTGAAAAAGTCATGAAAGAGCGTGGGCTAAGCGAAAAAGATGTCCTTGCAGCTGCTAAAACTTATCAGCCTAGCGGTAAAAAAGATGATTTCATCGTCTTTTCATCTGGCGGGCAAAGCGGTCAAGTGCTAGTTTATGGCGTTCCGTCGATGAGAATTTATAAATACATCGGCGTTTTCACGCCAGAGCCTTGGCAAGGATATGGCTATGACAATGAGTCAAAAGCTGTTTTGAAACAAGGCAACATCAGGGGCAAAGAGATAACATGGGGCGATACACACCACCCAAATTTTAGTGAGAAAAATGGTGAGTATGTTGGTGATTATCTATTTATCAACGATAAAGCTAACCCAAGAATCGCAGTTATAAATTTGCATGACTTTGAGACAACTCAAATCGTTGTAAACCCTATTATGAAGAGTGAGCATGGCGGTAGCTTCATCACCCCAAATAGCGAGTATGTTATCGAAGCTAGCCAATATGCAGCTCCGCTTGATAACAACTACCACTCAATAGATGACTATGAAGCGGTTTATAGAGGCGCTGTAACATTTTGGAAATTTGACTATCCAAAAGGCAAGATCGACGAGAAAGAGTCATTTTCTCTTGAGCTTCCTCCATACTGGCAAGATCTAAGTGATGCTGGTAAAGGCGAGAGCTACGGCTGGGGCTTTACAAACTCAATAAATACTGAGATGTATACCGGCGGTATCGAAAAAGGTCTTCCTCCATTTGAAGCAGGTGCAAGTAGAAATGACACTGACTTCTTACACGTTTATAACTGGAAAATTTTAGAAAAACTTGTTCAAGACAAGAAAAACTACAAAGTTATAAATGGTCACAAGGTAGTTACAATAGACGCTGCTGTAAAAGCAGGTGCGCTATTTTTGATCCCAGAATCAAAGAGCCCACACGGTTGTGACGTAAGCCCAGATGGTAGATACATCATTATTGGCGGAAAGCTTGATACTCACACATCAGTTTATGACTTTAGAAAGATCAAAGAGCTAATCGATAAAAAAGAGTATGCTGGCACTGACCCATACGGAATTCCTATATTAGATAGAGAAAAGTCAATGCACGGACAAGTCGAACTTGGCCTTGGACCACTGCATACATCATTTGACTCACAAGATGGCGTACTTTATACATCACTTTACGTTGATAGTCAAATCGTAAAATGGGACTATAAAAATTTAAAAGTGCTTGACAAGATAAATGTTCACTACAATATCGGCCACCTTGATACAATGGAAGGCAAATCAGCAAAACCAGTTGGCAAATATGCAATCGCTCTTGATAAACTTTCAATCGATCGCTTTAGCCCAGTTGGCCCACTTCATCCACAAAATCACCAGCTAATAGACATCACTGGTGCAAAAATGGATCTAATCTATGATATGCCAATCCCACTTGGCGAGCCACACGATGTTGTTTCAATAGCTGCTAGCAAACTAAGCCCAGCGCTTACTTACAATATGGGTACAAACTCAAGAACGGGCGAGGCTAGCCCATATGCAACTCTAGCTGGTCAAGAAAGAGTTGAAAGAAACGGCAAAAATGTAACTGTCTATGCAACAATGATCAGAAGCCACATCAACCCAGAGCACATCGAAGTAAATAAAGGCGATAATGTAACAATTCACTTAACAAACCTAGAGCGTGCTCAAGATGAGACTCACGGCTTTGGCATCGACCTTTACAACATTCACGCGTCACTAGAGCCTGGCAAAACTGCTTCAGTAAATTTCGTAGCTGATATGGAAGGTGTCTTCCCATACTACTGCACGGAGTTTTGCTCAGCACTTCACCTAGAGATGATGGGTTATTTACTTGTTAAAGATCCAAGTAAAAAATATGAATCTGCAAAAAATAACAAGCTAAAAACTCTAAGTCCAGAGGCTTTAAAAGCTGAATACGACAAAGTAATCGCAACTAATAAGGCAACTGATGATGTTATCCAAGAGGTTGTTAAGTACCTAAAAGAGAAACATTATGAGAAATATCCAAAAGTAAAAGCTTTGGTTGATGATGCACTTGATCAATACGGCCACATCAAAGAGGTAAAAGCTAAAGCTGACGAAGCTTACAAAAAAGGCGACGTAAACGGCGCTATCCTTTGGGAGTACCAAGTATGGCAATACATGGTTAAAACAGCTGACGTTGGCTTAAGAGCTAAAAATAACCTAGCTAAAGAGATCGCAACTCCGATGAGTCCAGCTGCTGCAAAAGGTGAAGAGGCTTATCTAAAAGGCGGTTGTAATGGTTGCCACGTTATCGGTCAAGTAAGCTCAGGTCCAGATCTAACTGGCGTTTTACTAAGACATGAAAATGGCGAAAAATGGGTGGCAGAATTTATTAAAGATCCTGCTAAGTTCTATAGTGACGACTACATTAAATCAATGATTGATTACTTTAACCTTAGAATGCCAAATCAGCATATGAGTGATGAAGAGATCAAAAATATCATCGAATACCTAAAATGGGTAGATGAAAACGCTGGTATGTAGTTTTTAAAGGGGCATTTTGCCCCTTTTTAAATTTTAAAATTTTATTTTTAGCAGATGAAATTTTAAAATTTAAAGGAGAGATCATGAGTAAATATAAAATTTATACCATTGTTGCACTTGTCTTAATGACTGTTTGTTTTACTTTGCCTGTTCTTGGTTGGCACGGAGCAAAAGAGCGTATAGCTGATGGCGATGAACTACCATCTTATACTTACGGTATCTATAATCTTTATAGCTCATTTCAGTATAAAAATCACCTTTTATCAAAAGATGTAGCAAGCGATCTTCATAAGATGATCGAACAAAAAGCAGAGATAGGCACACCATCTTTTCCTATCTGGTACGTCTCTCTTGAAGCTCCAAATTATCCAAAATCAGCCTTTCCTGATGGAATTCCTGTGTATTTTCACGTAGATGGATATAGTGGTGACGTGCATGAGATGAATACGATAAATCACTACATCGGTATGTATCCTATGGAGCATGGTGGAAATTTAGAGCGAGCGATAGCGCCTTATTATTTGCTTATTTCAACACTTTGCATGCTTGCATTTTTATATTACAACGGCAAATTTAACTCACTTCTTATGGTTCCAACAATTATCGCGCCTGTGCTATTTATGAGCGCATTTGCAGGATGGCTTTACTGGTATGGACACAATATGCAAGAGTGGGGCGCATTTAAGATTAAACCATTTATGCCAACAGTTCTAGGCGATGGTAGCGTTGCACAATTTACAACGCACTCTTATCCAAGTATCGGATTTTGGGTTATGATCGCTATGAGCGTATTTTGCATACTTGCAGTATTTTCAAAGAAAAAAGAGCTAAATGCGTAAAATTTTTATTTTTGCCCTTACTTTCTTGCCTATTTTTAGCTCTGCAAATATCCTTCAAGATGCAATAAATAACGCTAGCCCTGGCGACGTTATAAAGCTAGGAGACGGCATCTATGAAGGAAGCATAACTATAAATAAGCCGCTTAGTATCGTTGGTGAGGGCAAAAACGCTCACATAAAAGGAAATGGTAAAGGCACAGTTGTAAAGATTATTGCCTCAAATGTTACGCTTAGAAATTTAAAGATAAGCGGTAGCGGAAATGACCTTGGTGAGCTAGATGCTGGCATTGGCTGTGATAAAGCAAATAATGTCTTGATTACGCAAAATGACTTGAGTGATGTGCTTTTTGGGATTGATTTTAAAGAGTGCAGTAGCTCAAAGATCACTGAAAATAACATCACTTCTAAAAAGGGGGCCAGTCTTGGCTTTAGAGGTGATGCGGTTAGACTTTGGTATAGTCATGAAAATTTAATCGAAGGCAATTATATTTATGATAGCCGCGATATGGTTGCATGGTACGCAAGTCACAATAAATTTTTTAAAAATAAAGCGATCCGCGGTAGATACTCGCTTCATTTTATGTATGCAAATCAAAATTTAGTCGAGAATAATGATTTTATCGGCAATGCAGTCGGAATGTTTTTTATGTATTCGGCTGGCTCAAATATAAAAAATAATCTTGTTATGGATAGTGACGGCGCTTTTGGTATCGGCATCGGTCTAAAAGATGTTTCAAATTTTACTATCGAAAATAATACCCTTATCTATAATGCGAGAGGAATTTTGCTTGACAACTCGCCTTTTCAGCCAGGCTCAACGATAAATTTCTTAGGCAATAAAATTTTACACAACGTAGTTGGCGTATATTTTCACGCTACTCAGGGGACAAGCATATTTGAAAATAATGATTTTATAGGCAATATGGATATCGTTGCGAACGACACTCCAGGCGATAAAATGGCATTAAATCAGTGGAGTAAAAATTATTATGATGAGTATGAGAGCTTTGATAGAGATAAAGATGGCTATGGCGATACGCCGTTTATGCATCTATCGTATGCCGATCAGCTTTGGCAGTATTATCCGAATTTGCAGTTTTTCTATGGCTCAAGTGTCTTTAGTATCTTAAATTTTTTAGCCAAACTCGCACCATTTTCTGAGCCGATAAAGCTACTTGAAGATAGCACGCCAAGGATAAAACCACTTGATGCTTCAAATTTTAACGCGTTAAGGGCAAAACGTGGATAGAAGAAAATTTATAATCTTAGGCTCAGTCGCAGCTGCCGCAGGATATGGCATAGGTAAAATTTTGCCAAAAAGTAGTGGCGATAAACTCTATCTTAGACCACCAGGCGCGGTTGATGACTTTGATGATCTTTGTGTCAAATGTGGTCAGTGTGTGCAGGTATGCCCTTATCACAGTATAAGTTTGCTTGATATAAAAGATGGATATTCAAATGGCACGGCATACATCGATCCTAAAAAGAGAGGTTGCTATTTATGTGATCTTTTCCCATGTGTACTCGCCTGTCCAAGTGGTGCGTTAGATCATGCTACAAAAGTTGTTGATGATGTGAAAATGGGCGTTGCTGTCTTGAGTAATGCAAATGCCTGTATGTGCCTAAAAAGAGAAAAAATAAGCGAAGATAGCGTTGAAGATTTGCTTGTTCGAAAAGTTTATAACGATAGAGAAGAGGCAGAAAAAGATAAGATAAAAGGCAAAATCGGTCAAATTTGTGATCTTTGTGTCAGCATTTGCCCAGTTGGCGATAGTGCAATAGTAATGAGTGAAGCAAATTTACCACTCATAAAGCATGGCTGTGTTGGGTGTGGGGTGTGTGCTGAGGTTTGCCCTGTAAAAATTATAAATATTGCCCCAAAAATGAGTTATGATGAAATTTATAAGGAGAAAGAATGAGATTAATGATGTCTTTAGTGGCTGTTGCTTTGCTATTTGTCGGCTGTGAAAAGAGCGATGACAAAGCGCAAAAAGCAGCTAGCGAGCAACCAATAAATGTAGCCACGAGTGCTAGCATAAAGGTTGAAAAAAAAGAAAATAACCAAAGCACAAATAAACAAAATGACTTCATAAAATACGATATGCACGGCGAAAAGAGCGTAAAATTTGGACTTGAAGATAATAACGTAAGCCGTCAAATCGGTGCTTTAGCAATGGTAAGAACCCCTCTTCAAACTATAAATTTAAGACTTATAAAGGGCAGACTTAGCAAAAATTTCATTACAAAATGCTCAGCTTGTCACGATGATTACGCAAATGGCATCATCGGGCCATCACTTTTAACAAAAAGTGAAAATGAAATTTATACAATGATAAATGCTTATAAAAATAAAGAGAAAGTCAATGTCTTGATGCGAGATCTTGTTAAAAAAATGGATGATAGTGAAATCAGAAATTTAGCTAAAGAAATCAGTGATTTTAATACACAATTTAGGAGCAAATAATGAAAGTAGGAAAGATTATAACCATTATTTTAGCAGTAGCAATTTGCGGTATTATGGTATTTATGTTAAGCCAGACTCCGCCTAAAAAGGAAAAAGTAGCAACTAATGCTCAGCCAAAAGTAGAGCAAAATTTTACAAAAGAACAGCCAAAGTCTAGTGAAGAATTTGCTAGTGAAGATGAGCTAAAAAAGGTAAAAGAACTAAGTCTAAGTGTGGCTAAAGTGCACAATGAAGGCGTTAGTAAGCAGTATCTAACAACTTGTGCTCCGTGTCATGGCGCAAATGCAAAAGGTGTCGTAGCTCCTGATATAACGCATCTAAGTAAGGATGAATTGCTTAAAAGACTAGCCGATTATAAAGCTGGCAAGGTGCAAAACTCGCTTATGAAGGGGCTACTTACAAATGTTAGTGATAGCGAGCTTGAAAGCCTTGCAGATGAAATTTCTAAATTTAAAAAGTAAAAATGGACAAATATAACACTCGTGCGACGATTAGAAATGTAAGCTTTCTAAGCACGTTAATCACAACTACAAAAGATGGCAAAAAACGTCCTAGTATACGTTTTTGGCGCATATTTAGCATTATTCTAGTTCATCTTTTATTTGTGCTTTCATATAGAGTTGATATACAAATTTTAGAAGGCGACATCAGTGCCTCAAGGATATTTGGTTTTCACTTGGCAGATGCTTTTATGAGCCTGCAAGTTTTCCTGGCGACACATGAAATACATGTAAATTTAATAATCGGTTCACTTAGTATCTTGGCATTTTATATCATTTTTGGCGGTAGAGGCTTTTGCTCTTGGATCTGTCCATATTCATTAATAAGCGAAATAGCTGAGAAGATCCATGAAAATTTACGCGCTAAAAAGATAGTAAAACCACGAGTTTTTGACACAAAGTGGCGATATGTTTTTACCATTTTATTTTTAACCCTTAGCTTTGCTAGTGCAAGCCTTACATTTGAAATTTTTAATGTTGTTGGGATTTTTTCAAGATTTATTATCTATGGCTATTTTCATGCTATTTGGTTCGTTGTGGCCATGCTTATGGTTGAAATTTTCTTCTCACGTAGAGCTTGGTGTAGGTATGTCTGTCCTATCGGAGCTACTTACTCAGTGCTAGCTAAACCAAATGCTATAAAAGTTAGCTGGGATAAAGAAAAATGCGATCACTGCTTAGTTTGCACTGATGTTTGTCTAGTGCCTCACGTGCTTTTTATGACTAAAAAGGGAGCAAAGCTTGACGAGAGCAAAAATATCTTTAGGATAGCTGGCGCTGATTGCACGCTTTGTGGTAGGTGTATTGATGTGTGTCATCAAGATGCACTGAAATTTGACAACGGCTTTAAAAAACTCATATAAGGAAAATTTTTGATAGATATAAAAGAAGTAACTAAAATTTTTGGCTCGCAAAGGATACTTGACAATGTTAGTCTAAACGTAAAATCTGGCGAAAAAATAGCAATACTTGGACAAAATGGAGCTGGCAAAAGCTCGCTCATGCGTATCATTTTGGGCGAGTTTATCCCAAATAGCGGAAGCATCGCGATAAATGGCGTAAATACTCTAAAAGATAGAAAAAGGGCTTTGAAATTTATCTCATTTGTGCCACAAACCCCACCACCGCTTAAATTTAATCTACGTGAGCTTTGTGAGTTTGTTTGCAAAAGCTCAAATGTAAAATTTGAAGAGATTGAGAAATTTAGCAAGCTTTTAGAGCTTGATCTACATGCAAATTTAAATAAGCCATTTTATAAGCTCTCTGGCGGCATGAAACAAAAGATGTTAATAGCAATCGCATTTGCTAAGGATAGTGAAATTTTGATGTTTGATGAGCCAACGGCAAATCTTGATGTAAAAGCAAGGCTTTCTTTTAAAAATTTACTTGATAACTTCACGCAAAATAAAACACTTGTTTTTATTTCACACCGTATCGATGAGATAGCAAATTTATTAGATAGATGCGTCTATATGGACCTTGGCAAGATCATCAAAGAAGAAAATTTAAGGAGCAAGAGTGAATAATCTTTTTTTAATAGCAAAGCTTGATGTAAAAGAGTCTTTTCGCTCAAGATGGTTTGTGATATATGCTGCTCTTTTTTCTGCTTTGATGATAGGATTTTTATTTAGCGGCGTGACTGATTCACGTGTACTTGGCTTTTCTGGTCTTACTAGAGCACTGCTTTTGTTTATTCAAATTTGTGTCATTATTGTGCCTATTTTTATTCTCATCTCAACCGTAAGAAGCATAAATCAAGATAGAGATACAAATTTGCTTGAATACATCCTTAGTTTCCCGCTAAGTCTTAGAGAGTATTATTTTGGCAAGGCACTGGGCCGTACATTTGTTGTTTTTGTGCCACTTTTGTTTGCTCTTTTGCTTTGCGTGGTGGTTGGCTTTATAAAAGGTGTTGCGATACCTTGGGGTGTATTAACACTTTATTTTGGGCTACTTTTTAGCTTAAGTATCATTTTTTTATCGCTTGGATTTTTTATCTCAAGCGTGATTAAAAATCAAGAGACAGGCCAAGGTATGGCGTTTTTACTCTGGCTTATAATGCTTGCATTTATTGATCTAGCATTAATTGGGCTTCTTATGCGAAGCTCGGTTGATGAGTACGTTATTTACGCTATTGCTATACTAAATCCGATAGAGCTTTTCAGGATAGCAGCACTTAGTCTTTTTGATCCAAATTTAGCAGTTATCGGTACTGCATCTTATTTTATTTTAAGCACCTTTCCAAAAGCGACATTTGTAGCTTATGCGATTATTTATCCGCTCGCACTAGGCATTATTTTGCTAGTTTGTGGCTATTTTGCCTTTAGTAAAAAAGATTTGGTTTGAGATTGTTTTTTGTTAAAGAAAAGTTGGTTTTAAATTTAGACGAAACTTGTATTATTCCACTTGTCCAACAAGAAACCTCCTTTTTGTAATAGCTCCCTTTCCCCCAAAGGGGGCTAACTTCTTCCAAGGAAATTTATGAAAAAATCCATTTTATTTTTAGCATTTGCTCTTTTATCTTTGAATGCGAACTGGGATATAAATATGCAAGAGTGTATTAATAAAAGCAACGCTAAAGCTTGCGAGAGTTTTACAAAAAAGCTTTCAAGTGAGTGTGAGAATAAAGATAAAATTTCTTGCTTTATCTATGCAGATATGCTAGGGCGTGGCCTTGGCGTAGAAAAAGATACACAAAAATCTTTTGACATATTTAAATCGCTCTGTGATGATCGCAGTAGTGAGGCTTGCTATGAGCTAGCGACAAAGTATCTTCAAGGAAATGGCACTGAGCAAAGCTTTGATCTTTCTGCAAATGCTCTTGATAAAGCTTGCAAGATGGGTAGCAAGCGAGCTTGCAACGTATTAGAGCTTGTGCCTAAAAATTAGCTATTTTAATTTTGTACTTGCACTAATTAAAAGAAATTTCTTAAATGCAGCTTCTTTAAAGTTAAATTTACTTTAGTATTACTTGGAATTTCTTTTTTATTAACTAAAAATTTTATTAAAATTTATGCTTAAATAATACTATTTCATCGTCCTAAATGGACCCTCCTTTTTGTAACTGATAAGTCTTTGCTTCCCCCTTTTCTGGCTTTTCGTATACACAAAGAGGAGTTGCTTATTCTTTTAAAAATCAAATCTACTTATTTTTTTCAATTTACATTCTATAAAAATTTTTCTTTTTTGAAATCATAATTGATAATAGTTTTAAATATTATCAAAGTAAATTTTGTGTAAGATTGCGAGCCATTATCAAAACCTACTATTAAAATGCTTTAAAAGAAAGTGAAATTTCTAAATCAAAAATTTTTTTATAAATTGCACACTTATTTATCTCTATTATTTTTCATTCCACTTGCAGTAGTTTGTTTTAGCGGTGCTATTTTGGTTTATAAAAATGAGATAAATAATATTTTTATTCCAGAGCTTGTAAATGCTAATCTAAAAGCTCAAAGAATAAGCCTTGATAAGATAAAAGAGATTGTCGCTAAAGAGCTAAATGATTATGAGATGGTCGGTATAAATATCGATGCAAATCCTAAAAGATGTGACAAAATTTGGTTAATAGAGCACAATGACAGCCAAAAAGAGTGGAAATTTATCTATTTTGACGCTTTTAGCGGTAAGATAAAGAGCGAGCCACTCGCACATGATGAGGGCTTTTTTGGAGTTTTAACCGAGCTTCATGAGTCGCTATTTCTAGAAAAGAGCGGTCACATTATCCTTACTCTAACCGCTATTTTTACGTTTTTTATCTGCATAAGTGGTTTCGTGATTTATAGAAAATTTTGGCTGACACTACTTAGGCTTCGTGTAAATAGGCTAAATATTTTTATGAGCGACATTCATAAAATGATAGGAATTTTTTCTACGCCTATTTTACTGCTCATTTGCATAAGTGGTGTTTGGTGGGAATTTCAAATGGCACGCATGCCAGAGTTTAAAAATGACTTCGTTATAGATGCAAAAATTTATAACAAAGGCCTATCTCTTGACGAGCTGGTAGCCCGCTCAAAAAATGATTTTGCTGGCTTTGAGCCACACTTCATCTCACTGCCTTTTATGCAAGGAGCAAACATACGCCTTTTTGGCTATGTAAAAGATCAAAATTTCTTACATAGCGAATATTCAAGCATATTAACTTACGATAAAAATAGCGGCGAATTAGTAAGCATTTTGGACATAAAAAATGCAAATCTAAGCGAAGAAATTCTCTCAGTATTTAGAAAATCGCACTTTGGCAACTACAATCAAATCACAAAATTTATCTGGTTTTTAGTCGGCATTTCACCGCTTATTTTAAGCATTTCAGGGCTTTATTTGTGGATAAAAAGAAATTTTAAAAGGAGAAAAAATGAAAAAATTTTTAATTAGTTTGGTTGCATTAAATTTGATGCAACCTCAAATTTTTGCTAGCCAAAGCGATAAAATTTTAGAAGCAATTGATGTCGTAGAAAGCGAGCGAAGAGACGACGCAAACTACTTTGCAAAAGAGCTTGTAAAGAGCACAACTAGGCTAAATTTAACCTCTCGTCAAACACCCCAATCACTAACAGTGCTAACAGAGGCTAGACTAAAAGATCAAGGCATCAAAGACTATCAGGTGCTTCTTAGAAATGTCCCTGGCGTTACGCTAAACAAATGGGACGAGCGCATACGTCCGACGGTTCGTGGATTTCAGATAGATTATTACTTGCTTGATTCGATGCCTAGCTTTGGTGGCTTTAGCCTTGACGCAAATGATATGAGCTTGCTGCCTTATGAGAGAGTTGAGGTAGTAAAAGGGGCAAATGGTCTGCTTGCAGGCGCTGGCACCCCAGCTGCAAGCTTAAATTTCATAAGAAAAAGGGCAGACTCAAAGGAGCTAAAAGGAAATTTTGGTGTAAGTGCTGGCTCATACGATAGATATGGCGTAAATGGTGATGTGCAAACGCCTGTAAATGAGAGTGGAAGCGTCAGAGCGAGGCTATCTTTTATGCATGAGAAGTCGCACTCTTATATGGATTATTACAACCGCAAAAATAGCGCGATTTATGGCGTCGTAGATAGCGACATAGGCGACAGCTCATGGCTTAGTCTTGGTGCGTTTTATCAAGAGCTAAAACGTCACGGCATTAGATGGGGCGGCATGCCAGCATTTTACACAGATGGCTCTAGGACAAATTTTAGTAAAAATGAAATTTTCTCTCAGCCTTGGACTAGGTGGGATATAAAAACACTTGATTTTTATGCTGATTTTAAGCACTACTTTGAAAATGAAGCGAGCTTAAATTTAAGCTACTCATTTAGACGAGCAAACACTGACTCAAATTTGCTCTACTACGGCGGAGCGGTAAATTTAGACGGTACTGGCAATATAAACGGTCTTTACACCTACGCAAACAAAAGAGAAGAAAATATCCACAACGTAGATGCATACGCAAATATCCCTTACGAGCTAGCAAATTTATCTCATGAGTTTGTCTTTGGTGCTATGTATAACAACTATCAAAAAAGTAGCGATAAGGTAAGTAGCTACTTGATGCAAAAGGGCACGCCAGCTTGGCTTGCTTATACAGCTAGAAGTAGGATTGATTTTAAAAACTTACATCTTGATGATCCGAAATTTCCTTACGAAGATCAAAACAATAAAGACAAAACGATACAAAAAGCCGTATATATGGCAAATAAATTCTCGCTAACTGATGAGTTAAAGCTCTTGCTTGGAGCTAGGATAAGCTACTACAAGTATGAAATCGAAGGTGGTAAAGACAATAAAAATTTTACTCAGGAGATCACGCCATATCTTGGCATCACTTATGACATCGGAGCAAACCACACTCTATATGCTAGCTACACGAGCATATTTAAACCTCAAACCGTAAAAGATGCAAATGATAAATACCTAGATCCTATTCAAGGCAAGGACTATGAAGTGGGCATTAAAGGCGAGTATTTTGACGGGGCGCTTCAAGCAAGTCTTGGTGTCTTTAAGATCGTGCAAGACAAGCTTGGTATAAACACAGGCGAGAGAAATCCAGCGACAAATGCCTACATATATGAAGCTGGCAAGGGTGTGACAAGTAAGGGTGTCGAGCTAGATCTAAACGGAGAGATCGCCAAAGGCTTAAGCCTAAGCTTTGGGGCAACGCACTTTAACGCAAAAGATGCTAATGGCGAGAAATACGCCACCGACTCATCAAGAAGTACGGCAAATTTATTTGCAAAGTATGAATTTAGGGACTTTAGAGTAGGAGCTGGAGCTATGCATAAGAGCAAAATTTACACTGGCAAGGGCGCAAAAGAGATCACGCAAAAGGGCTACACTTTGGCAAATTTGATGTTTGGATATAAATTTGCTAAGAATTTTGATGTACAGCTAAATATCGACAATCTCTTTAATAAAAAATACTATGAGGGTATCGGCAAAAACATGATGGTTTATGGCGATCCACGCACCTTTAACCTAAGCTTTAACTACAATTTTTAATCTAATTAAATCACCAGCCAAATAAGCTGGTGATAAATTTCAACTCCTAAAGTGTATAATTAGAAAAATATATTTTAGGATGAGTGTCATGTTTAAAGTAGAGGTTATTTATAAATTCTGTCTTGTTTTAGTTCTTATTTTGGGGCTTTGTATGCTCGCATTCTCTGGTGTAAATTTTGCGCTTGGCGAATATAATGAGTACTTACTAAATGCCCATAAAATCGCAGGTTTTTTAATATTGCTTGCTGCAACACTTCACGTTATAAATCGTAGAAAAAAACTAGTAAAGCTAATGAATGAAACAATGGATGTGCTAACGCGCAGTAAAAATCCAAGTATTTGCAACATGGACCGAATTATCGCATCGCTCGAGCCATACAGCATAACTGAAATTTCGCAAATATTGGTCTTTGACGAGGCTATTTTTTGCGAAACTTTACATAAAAATGGAGTTAAATTTAATGACGCTAGCCAAACTCTACGCCAGATCGCGCGAATGAATGACGAAAAGATATTTTTTGTGCTAGTTCTTATAATCGAGGCGAAATTTGGCAAGAGATTTTGTGGTGAGCTAAAGTACAAACGTGGCGAAAAACTTAAAGATAAAAAAATGGTTGCGTAGAGCTAGCTCAGTCTTTGCTAGCTTGTGCCATGCAGATGAAGCTATCTTTACTCCAGCGTCTAAACGCGCAGTCGTAGCAGCTCCTCTCGCCGCCGCAGCTCGTCTCCTCTTCGTCGTTATCTAGCTTAAATTTAGCGCAGTTTTGGGCGGTTTCTCGCGCTTTTTCATAGTTAAATTTACCAAATCTAAACTCGCCTTTTTCGTTAAAATTTAAGCTCATCAAAAATCCCGAAGCTCTTTTATGTTTAAATTTCTAAATTTACCATTTTTATCTTTTTGTACGAGTAAAGTTGCCTTGTGATCCCAAAATATAGGCTTTAAAGCCCCATCTAAATTTATCATCTCATTTTTTGCTAGCTCTTTAAAATTCTCATCCAAAACTGCTTCGATAAAAGGAAGCTCTATGAGCTTAGCAACGCTTAGCTTTGGCTCATTTAGATTAAATTTGCCCCTTATCTTGCCATCATCGCCGCTAAGCCTAAGCCCTATGCCAGCAAGTGCGCAGGAGCTCATACAAAAGACGCGCTGGGGGCTTGGCGGCGAGCTAAGCGAAACGGAGGAGGCGCGGCTAGCGGAGTATTTTAACAGCGGCAAATACAAACCAAAGCAAGAATTTATGCACTGGGCGTTCGTAGCTGTCGATAAGGCAAATAGAATTTTATAGTTAAAATTTCTTCTAGAATGGAGCAAATTTGATGCTAGTTATATGCCTAACTATGACAAAAGTAAAAGATAATTGGCAAGATTTTAGTAAGTTTTAAAAAAGTAGTCTTTTGCTTAGTGCCAATGTTTTAAGCAATAAAAATAAAGGTCAGTAGACTTTAAGTTATAGATAGTTTTATGGCGGGTAGAGAGAGATTCGAACTCTCGGTGAGTTGCCCCACACACGCGTTCCAGGCGTGCTCCTTAAACCGCTCGGACATCTACCCAAGATGAAGGTGATTATATCTTTATTTGCTTAATGCTTGGCTTTTAGAGCTTTAGCCCCAAGATAACGACATCTTTATACTCGCCGTCCATCAGGCAAACGCCAGGCAGTTCGCCCCATTTTTCAAAGCCAAATTTTTTAAAATAGCCTAAGATTTGTTTTGTTTTCACTAAATATCAGAGCGATAATTTTTAAATTTAGCCTCTTTCCCTCATCTAGACTGTGGCTTAAAAGCTGTTTGCCAATGCCAAGAGCCTTTTTAGCTACATAGATGCTTATTTCTACACTTATTTTGTAAGCTATTTTAGGATTAAAATCACTAATAAAACATCAGCCTAAAATTTCGCCATTTTCTTTATATACAAAAATTGGGCGAGAGTTGTTATGGGCTTTAAACCAAGACTCTTGCTAACTAGCCGAATATTAGCAGTCGTAGTTTTTTAAAATGTACTAGTTATAAATTTGAGCAAGTCTAACCTTTTTTGGCTGCTTGATAGATCGGCTCAAGCTTTGCTGCGATCTCTTTTAGATCTTTTATCCTACTCTCGTTTGATGGGTGAGTGCTTAAAATTTCAGGCACCTTTCCGCCACTCATCTTGCTCATTTTTACCCAGACTTCGACCGCTTCTTTTGGATCATATCCAGCTCTTGCCATTAGCTCAGTACCGATGTGATCAGCCTCGGTCTCATGCGAGCGAGAAAATGGTAGAGATATGGTGTATTCGCTAGCTAAATTTAGAGCATTGGCTCCAAGATCGCCAAGGCCAGTAGCTGTGGCTATTGCAAAGATGCCGATACTTTTCATCTGATCAGCACTTGCTTGCTCTCTGCTGTGCTCCCTAAGCGCGTGGGCAATCTCGTGACCCATGACCGCTGCTAGCTGCGCATCTGTCAAATTTAGCCTCTTGATGATGCCGCTATAAACGACGATCCTACCCCCTGGCATACACCAAGCATTTAGCGTATCTTCATTAATGACATTTACTTGCCACTTCCATTTTAGAGCGTCATCCCTAAAAACGCCAGTTTGAGCGATGAGCCTTTTGGCGATATCTTGAACTCTTTTTGTAAGGATCGGATCAACATTTAGCTCGCCTTTACTTCTAGCAGCTGTTAGCGTCTTGACATAGGCTTGGGCTGAGCTTTGCTCCATAGCTTCTGATGAGACTAACATAAATTGCTTACGATCAGCGCCAACAACGCCTGCTTTTGTAACGCTTGAGCAGCCAGTGAAGAGCAAACTAGTCGCTAACAATGTAAGTAAAAATTTTTTCATTTTTATCCTTTTTGGACTAAAATTTCGCGTATTATAGCCTGAGTTGGATATGCATTGTTAAACGATGAGAGAAATTTAATTTTTGGAGCTGAAACGGCTTGCAAATTTTAAAATTTGTCAGAAATTTTCTAAAATAAAACGCATGCAGTGCGCCAGCACGATTGCATGCCACTCCTAACGTGCGAGGGGTTTAGGGGATTTAAAAAGGGGGATAAGGGGACGGCTTCGTAATTCAAGTCCCCTTGTCTCCCTTTTAAATAAAAAGAAATTTACGAATTTAATAAAGCTATTTTGCAAATTTTAAAATCTCATTCACTCGCAAGAATTGACTACTAAAATTTGGCTTCGCTTATCGCTTAGCTCAAATTTTAGAGCCGAAATTACTCGCTCATGAAATTTTAAAATTTACTAGAGTTTATTTGGTATGTAAATTTACCCTTACGCCTTATAGTTTATATTTCTCTCAAATTCTCTCAAACGTTTATTTACGGATCTTAACTCTGTTATTGTCGTCCAGTTATCGATAAAGACGCTAAAACTCTCTCTAACTTGAGAAAAAGCATTGCTAGCTTGTATAAGCACACCAAGCGTTATAACGCCGCTAAATAGGCCATTTCCCATGATGATATAAGGCACGATGACAAGAATTTGTGAAAAAGAGATGAGCCAAAGGTTAAAGTAGCCATAGTGCAAAAATAGTTTGTAATAATTTAACTTTACGCCCGTAAAAAGCTCTAGCATGACATTTGGCTGGCAAAATTTAGACTTATCGTCCTCGCCATAAACTAGCTCTTTTCTAAACGCTGCTTCTGCTTTTTGGTTGTTATACTCGATATGCGGGAGTTTAATGCCCACAAACCACGAAATAATTAAGCCACCGATGCTAATTATTAAAGCGATATAAACAAGCGAGCCTTCGATATCTTTGATGTAAGGCAAACTCACGCTCTTGCTTAGCTCCCAAAGCACTGGTATAAAGGCAATTAGCGTCATGATCGCCCTTAAAACCTGCACGCCAAGGCTTTCCATTATTTTAGCAAAGCGGTAGACATCTTCTTGGATACGCTGCGAACTGCCTTCGATGTCACTTTTGCAGTTTTGCCAAAATTTTAGATATCTAAACGTCATCGCCTCTCTCCAGCGAAAGACCCAGTGGCTAGCAAAAAACGAGATCACAGTGTAAGTCACGACGTAAGGCATAGCGATTTTTATAAAGTTAAAAATTTCTCGCCAAAACTCACTTACATCATGATCTTTTGAGTTTTGCACGATGTCGTAGAAATTTTTATACCACTCGTTTATACGGACATTTAGGTGCGTTTGATAGACAAGAAGCAAGATGATAAATATCGCTCCGCCATAAGCCCAGAGTGCCCATTTTTTATCTTTAAAAAATGATGAAAACATAAAGTGCCTTTTATAAATTTTGGCGAATTATAGCAAGCAATATTAAGCATTTATATAAAATTTAAATGTGAGCTATATCATTTTGCAAATTTTACGTAAAGGAAAATGATGAAAAAATTAGCATTTTTGGCTCTTGGCTTTTTTGCAACATTTGTATTTGCGGCTGATATGAAGGTCTATAAAAGCCCAACTTGTGGATGTTGTACTAGCTGGGGTGAGGCGATGCAGAAGGCTGGATTTAGCGAAGAGGTCATAAAAGTAGATGATATAGCAAAAGTTAAGAAAGAATTTAACGTGCCGCTAGAGCTTTCAAGCTGCCATACAGCAATCATCGATGGATATATCATAGAAGGTCATGTCCCAGCCGATGAGGTAAAGCGCCTACTAGAGCTTAAGCCAAAAGATGTAGTTGGTATCGCAGTACCTGGCATGCCGATGGAGAGCCAAGGTATGGAGCAAGGCAGTAAAGCTGAGCAATACGATGTTATTTTATTTAAAAAAGATGGCTCACAAGAAATTTTTGCCACTTACATCGGCACAAAAAAACTAAGATAACTTCAAAAATTTTTAAATTTAGCTCATTTTTGGCGAGCTAAATTTAAAAAGAAATTCCCTTACTTACGGCTATGATACAAAGTAAAAATGTTAGCGGAACGTAGATAAATTTGCCTACAAAATACCAGAAATTACCATAAGATTTATTTGCTCCAGAATTTATCTCGTCTAAAATTTCATCTTTTTTAATAATCCAGAACCAAGAAATAGCTCCGATTACCGCGCCGATTGGAATAATATAGATCGACACAAAGTCCATCCAAGGCCCCCAACTGCTAATAGGCTCCATAAATGCTCCTATGCCAAAGCAAACTGCACAAAGTAGCGTGAGCGTCCAAAATCTACTAAGAAACGGAAATTTATGCATTAGTGACTCGGCGACTACTTCAAACATATTTTGAAGCGAGGTGATACCGCCAAAGATAACAGCTGTAAATAAAATAATGGCAAAAATTTGTCCGCCTATCATATTTTGTAAAATTTTAGGAAGCGTTACGAAAAGTAGCTTTGGACCTTCGGCTGGATCCATAGCGTAGGCAAAGACTGCTGGGATCATAACAAGAGCCGCCACAAGAGCTGCGATAGTATCAAAAAAGGCCGTAGTTTTAGCACTTTCAACGATATCTTCATCTTTTGAAAGGTAAGCTCCATAAACTATCATGCCAGATCCTGTGATAGAGAGCGAGAAAAAGGCTTGACCCATCGCAGAAACCCATACCATCGGGTCTGCAAGCTTACTAAAGTCAGGAATAAAAAGGAATTTATACCCATCAAACGCATTTGGTAGCATCGCGACATTTATAGCCAAAATGCTAAATAATACAAAAAACAGTGGCATCATTATTTGATTTGTTTTTTCGATACTTTTTGCCCCAAAAAATAGTGTAAGAAGCGTGCCAACAACGATAATAAAATGATAAGGCAAGACTGAGTAATCTTGAAGTGCAAATGAGTTAAACCAAACGTTCGTATCAACGCTCATAAATGAGCCAGTAAGTGCCTGAGTAAGGGCTTTTAGCACGTAGGCGATGATGACTGCGTAGCCGATGGCTATACAAAGTGAACCAGCAAGTGGAAGCCAACCAATAATACTACCAAATACGCCTAATTTTCTACTTTGCCAAGCATATTTATATGATCCAAGCGTACCAGTTTTTGCACGTCTGCCAATCGCATACTCCGCACTTAGACCAACGTATGAAAAAAGAGCTATGAAAAAAACATAGATGAGTAAAAACGCTGCACCGCCATTTGTGCCAAGTTTATAAGGAAAGCCCCAGACATTTGCCATGCCAACTGCTGATCCAACACAGGCCAATATAAATGCCCAGCGCGATGAAAAATTCTTTTTGCTCATTGTAAAATCCATAAATTTAGTGATGAAAATAATGTTATCAAAATATGATTTAAGAACTTTTTATAAATCTTAAATTTAAGAAATGTTGTTACTTTTGGGCGTGGATAATTTGACCGCTAAATATAAATTCGCTATAATCAGGCAAAAATTTTTAACTCTTAAGGATCATAATTGAACCCCAGTAGCGATAATTCGCTTTTAATGGTAATACTTGCCATTGTATTCATTTTACTAAATGCCTTTTTTGTTTTATCAGAATTTTCTCTTGTTAAAGTTCGTAAGTCTAGACTTGAAGAGCTTATCAAAGAAAAAAAACCAAACGCTCAGCTTGCCTTTGAGATGTCAAACAAGCTTGATACTTATCTTAGTGCTACTCAGCTTGGTATCACACTAAGCTCACTTGCTCTTGGTTGGATCGGTGAGCCAGCAGTTGCAAGACTTATAGAAGCACCGCTTAAAAATTTCTTCAACTTTAGTGATATCTTAGTTCATACGGTTGGTTTTGCGATCGCATTTACGCTTATTACGTTACTTCACGTTGTAATGGGTGAGCTTGTGCCAAAGTCAGTTGCTATCGCAAAGGCCGAGACTTCAGTGTTAAAAATCGCTCGTCCACTTCACTTTTTCTGGGTGCTATTTTCGCCTGTAATTAAGCTTTTTGATATTTTAGCGACCATTGGACTTAAAATTTTAGGCATCCAGCCAGCTAAAGAAAATGAGCTAGCCCACTCTGAAGAAGAGATAAAAATCATCGTTGGTGAGAGCTTAAAGGGCGGTGTGCTTGATAGTTTTGAGACTGAGATTATTAAAAATGCAGTTGATTTTAGCGACACAGTCGCAAAAGAGATCATGACGCCAAGGCGTGATATGATCTGTATAAATAAACAAAAGAGTTTTGAAGAGAATTTGCAAGTCGTATTTGAGTCAAAATACACTCGCTTTCCTTATATAGACGGCTCAAAAGATATTATTTTGGGCATGATACACATTAGAGATATTTTGCAACTTCACTTTAGTAAAGACAAAGAAAAGAGTTTTGACTCAATTGTTCGTAAATTTGTCATAGTGCCTGAGAGCCTTTCTATTTCAAAAGTACTTGTAATGATGAATAAAGAGCAAATTTCAGCAGCACTCGTAGTCGATGAGTATGGCGGCACAGCCGGACTTCTTACGATGGAAGATATCATGGAAGAGGTGCTTGGTGATTTTAATGATGAGCACGATGAAGTTGATCAGCACTATAAAAAGATAAATGACAATATTTACGAATTTCAAGGCAGATATGATCTAGAGAGTGTTGAAGAGGTTCTTGGCATAAGCTTTGACGAAGAGACAGATCAAGTAACGATCGGTGGATATGTATTCAATCTAATTGGTCGCTTGCCAGTTGTAGGTGATAAGATCGAGGATGAAAACTGCTACTACGAAGTAAGAAAGATGGATGGAGCCAGTATCTCACGTGTAAAAGTTAGAAAAAAGATAAAAAATGAAGAGGAGAGCATTCAGTCTTAAATTTATATATTTATGGCTTAAATAAGCCATGTTATGTAAATTTCTATCAATATTGTGATGCTCTAGACTCAATTTTCGCCATCGCTTATTTTATTAAATTTGTTTTAGACAAGTCTTCTAGTTGTAGTCATGCAAAATAAACTCATATAAATTTTTTCGAGTAGATATCCAGCAGTAAAATTTAATCTTAAATTTTAAATATAGTTAATATAATTAAAAATTGTTTTTTACGAGGAGTAAAGATGAGAATAATAAATACAAAAGATATAAGAGAAGTTGTTGCCAAGCTTTGCAAACAGGCCTGTTATGTTGTGACGCCAGATTTAAAGGCTGCTTTTACAAAGGCTCAAAGTAGCGAAAGCTCGTCACTAGGCAAAGATATTTTGGGCAAAATTTTACAAAATGCTAAGCTTGCGGAAGAGGGTGTTGCGCCTATATGCCAAGACACTGGTATGACGGTTGTTTTTGTGCAGATTGGCCAAGATGTGCATATCGAGGGTGGATATATTGAAGATGCGATAAACGAGGGTATTGCGGAAGGCTACATTGAGGGCTACCTAAGAAAGTCAGTTGTTGCTGAGCCACTTTTTGAGAGAAAAAATACCACAAATAACACTCCAGCTGTCATCCACACTAGAATCGTGCCAGGAGATAAGCTAAAGATAAAAGTAGCTCCAAAAGGTTTTGGTAGTGAGAATAAATCAGTTTTAAAAATGCTTGTACCAGCTGATGGCATAGAAGGTGTAAAAAAAGTCTTTTTAGAGGCCGTAAAATACGCTGGACCAAATGCCTGTCCTCCATTAACAATAGGTGTTGGCATAGGCGGTACGATGGATAAGGCAGCACTTTTGGCAAAAGAAGCGGCGGTTCGTTCGGTCGATAGTAAAAATTCTGATCCAAGATATGCCAAATTAGAAGACGAGTTACTAGAGCTTGCTTGTAAAACTGGTGTTGGTCCTCAAGGACTTGGTGGTGACACCACTGCCGTTAAAGTAAATGTCGAGTGGTATCCAACTCACATAGCAGGTCTTCCTGTTGCTATAAACATTAACTGCCATGCTGCACGCCACGCAGACGCTGAGCTTTAAGGAGAGAAAATGTCAGAAGTAAAAAGAATAACAGCACCATTTGATAAAGAGGTGGTAAAAAGCCTAAAGGCAGGTGACAATGTCCTAATATCAGGCACTATCATAGCAGCTCGTGACGCTGCACATAAGGCACTTACTGAAACATTGGCACGTGGCGAAAAACTACCAGTTGAACTAAAGGGTGAGACTATCTACTATGTCGGACCAACTCCAGCCAAGCCAAATCAAGCTATCGGTGCAGCAGGCCCAACAACAAGTGGCAGAATGGATAAATACACCCCAACTATGATAAATGAAGTTGGTATAAATGGTATGATCGGTAAAGGCTACAGGAGTGACGCAGTAGTCGAGGCTATGAAAAAATCATGCTGTGTTTATATGGTTGCTATCGGTGGTATCGGAGCGCTCATTAGCCAAAGTATCAAAAAATATGAAGTGCTGGCTTATCCAGAACTAGGACCAGAGGCAGTTGCTAGGCTTACAGTTGAGGATTTCCCAGCAATAGTTGCCATTGACTGCGAAGGTAATAACTTCTATGAAGTCGGTCAAGCACCTTACAAAAAGATATAAATTTATCCCGCTAGCAAGCTAGCTAGCGGACTTTAGTAATATCCAAGACACATCGTTTCAGTTAATTTTATGCGTTTTTCAAATGGAGCAGGTGAGAAAAATTTGCATTTTTCAATATAAATTCTATAAGAATAGCTAAGATTAAAATCATCATAAAATTTCTTCAAGTCTATAAATTTGATACCGCAAATCTCATAAAATTTAAAGAGCTCGTATATCTTAGAGCCATTTTTTGCTACAAGATGAGATGGAGCAAGCGAGGTAAAAGAGCAAAATACGCCTGTTGGAATAAGGCCATTTAAAGGCGTGCAGGTTTTTATAATGTTTTGAAATTTGACTGGAATGCTATTTTTTCTAAGAAAAACTATTCTTGAGTTTTCAAATTTAGCACTTATGACGTTTTTCCAAAAAAGATAAGCATTTGATGAGATGCCGGCATTTTTAGCCAATTCAGCACCGAGCACATAATCATCTAAAAACTCATTTGGTGCGAGTATATTTTGCATCTTCATCCTTTTGAAATTTTGCCCATTATAGCTTTTGGAGACTAAAAATTTAGAAAATTTATAGTAGGATTTTAAAAAATTTCAAAAGGAGAAAATATGAAAAAACAAATCTCAACAAAAAATGCTCCACAAGCGATTGGGCCATATTCTCAAGCTATTAGCGCAAATGGATTTTTATTTATCTCAGGTCAGCTTGGTGTCACACCAGCGGGTGAGTTTGCAGGTAGTAGCGTAGAAGCTCAAGCTGAGCAATCTCTTGAAAATTTAAAAAATATCTTGGCTGAAGCAGGGCTTACTTTTGATAATGCTGTAAAGACTACAATATTTCTAGCGGATATGGCAGATTTTGTTAAAGTAAATACTGTGTATGCTAAATTTTTTAAAGAGCCTTATCCTGCCAGAAGCACAGTAGCCGTTAAAACCTTGCCAAAAGATGCGCTTGTGGAAATAGAGCTTATCGCGGCTTATTAATAACATTGTGTAAAAGTTTACATAATTTAATGCTTAATTATAATGGAGAGCAAAAACTCTCCAAATTTATACTTCAAAAACTAAACCCTTAAGCCTACTAATAAAAATACATACTTTAAAATTTTTAAGCGCCTAACAATTTTTCTCAAATTCCCTAATTATTTCAACTATCTTTAAGTATTGCTCATATATAATTCCAGCTCACGAAACGAGAAACCACCTTTAACTTCATTGGTTAATAAAGCCTTTTCTTTTTATCGTTGTTCTTTTAACTTACAATTGTTAAACTATTAGTCAATCTTTGAAATCTAAACAAGTGATCGATTGAGCCAGTCTATTATTTTATAATTTATAATAGATTAGACAAACTAATAAATAAAACTAAAAGT